>CAZVLM010000004.1:36853-47979 GCA_964628065.1 uncultured Candidatus Saccharibacteria bacterium | reverse complement strand
TGTGTTCAAGTCCCACCTTCCCCTGTCCCCAGTTAGACCATTCCTGCATGGTGTCAAAAATAGGGCAGCTTTTATATCGGGCAAATGTCAAAAACTTATCCATATCCCATGGTTTTTTGCCAGGAATTTCAAAGCGGTTCCAAGTCGGCTTAACACCAAGAATAATTGAGCGCTGGATCAAAAATCGCAAGTCGAATTCCATAATGTTGTGTCCAACGAATAAGTCGATTTGGTTTGCAACAAACCAGAAGTCTTCCAAAGTCTTCTTTTCATTCCCGTCATTGCAAATAACACGAGTCTCCTCATCATTTACCGCATACGCAATACAAAGCACTCGGCCGAATGCGCCATCAAAGCCAGTCATATCAAAATATTTTTCAAACGTTCCTACTTCAGAAATAGCTTCTTGTCGAGAACAGTTCTTATCCTTCATTTTCTTTGAAAGTTTGCGTTCGTAAAGGTATTCCAAAGGCTTGGTTGACGATTCGTCGGCGGGGATGGTTTCGATGTCGAAATAGAGTTTTTTCATGCGTTTATTATATCAATTTTTTTAAATAAAACACCCCTATTTTCCAGAACGTCTCACCCCTCAGTCTGCCTACGGCAGACAGCTCCCCTTCGCAGGGGAGCGCCGCTATTGGAGTATTGTTTTATTGAGATTAAATAAGAAATTTCTTGATCGTATCAATCACTTTTTCTATATCCTCATCAATTTCTTTATTCCAAAATCTAAGAACAGTAAGATTCAGTGACTGTAGATACCTGTCTCGTAATTCATCATATTCTTTTGCTTCTAAATGATGTAACCCGTCAAGTTCGATGATAAGATTTTTCTCTTTGCAGTAAAAATCTACGATATACCCGCCGATGCCATGTTGCCTTCTAAATTTAAAACCAAGTTGTTTAGCTTTCAGGCGATACCAAAGCAATTTTTCCTGGTTAGTTGCTTCGTGGCGCAATTGTTTTCTTCTATCAAGAAGTTTTGATTTATTAAATACTTCATACATATTTTAAAAATAAAAATAACTGATAATTTCAGATAGAGTAACGAGTGAGTGCTCCCCTGCGAAGGGGAGCTGTCTTGCGCAGCAAGACTGAGGGGTGCTTCTGACTGAGTCGTGCTATTTTCCAAGAAGCAACTTCGCCAGCCTTACCTCATCAAATCCGAACTCATACCCTGC
Organism: uncultured Candidatus Saccharibacteria bacterium; assembly: GCA_964628065.1. GTDB lineage: Bacteria > Patescibacteriota > Minisyncoccia > Phycocordibacterales > UBA1006 > CAIXMG01. The sequence goes on along the minus strand of CAZVLM010000004.1, from coordinate 46,798 downwards.
CCTGTCGAGGTACGTTTTAATGGGAGAAAGCTTGATCTGTCCGGTGTCGGTTTTTGGACCGTTCTCGTTCGCTTCAAAAGCACCTTCGATAATTTCAAGGTCTCCGCCGTCCATATAAATATGCTTAAACTTAATATCCATGCCCAAATCTTTGCATTTCTCTAAATGGTTTACAATGGTACCGAAAGTAAGGTCTCGCTCTTTTGCAACTTCGGAAATTGTTTTTCCAGACTTAATAAGGTCATACGTTGCCTCATGAGTTTTAGCACTGCTCCCAAGTGACATTTTTGTTTTCTTTGAAACTTTTTTTACCTCAAGACTTCCACCTGATCTCAAAATAAAATCATCATGAACTAATTTTAATTCATGCTTCGTAATTTCCTGAAGTCGATCTACGCCACGTTCTGATAAGGCCTGGAGTTGTTTATCAATAGACAGAATAACTGGATCTACCTGAAGTGCCTGCTCTGAAAAGCCAAGGAGATGTACTCCTTTAAGGGTTCGTACGCGTGAAAGCGCCACGTATCCCATTCCGTAGGCAAATGACCGGGTAAGGTCGATAACCGCCGCATCAAGGCTCATTCCTTGGCTTTTGTGTACGGTAATAGCCCATGCATGTCGAAGTGGAATTTGCGTAATAGATGCTAAAATCTTGCCTTCGTCTTCGATCGCCCATGTTTCTGTGTCTACCGTAACCGTTTCCCCATCAAGGGTTTTTACAATAGGAAGATCCATTTCCATATCAAAATCTACTACGGTTCCTCGTGTTCCGTTTACATATCCTTTATCAAAGTTATTTTTTACGAACATAACTTGCGCGCCGATTTTCAGTCGGAGGGTTTGAGGCGCAAGGCAGCTCTTAGTTAAATTTTCAATCAAGTTACTTTTACCTTTGCTGGTCATGGTAAAAATTCGCTCGTCATCCTCGATTCCTGCGAGTTGTCGATCGTTGATGGTGTCTACATCTGCGTTATGTGTAAACAATTTAGTAATTTCCTGAAAATCTTCATCATCATATTCCTTAATTCTGGATTCAAGAAGATCTAAATGCGACTGGTTCAAGCTATTTGCTCGTATCGCGTTTAAGATATTTAAAAACGCATCATCTTCCTGTCGGTGTTGCTCAGTAAGGTAACACATAGCGAGCCCCATGCTTCGCCATGCGTTTGCATGCACGACGAAATCTGCAGGAGCATTTCCTTTTGAAATAGGTGGAAGCTGAAATAAGTCTCCGCACAGTACGATTTGAATACCACCAAATGGCTTGTCATCCTTTCGTTTCATTGATCGACAAAGTCGGTCGAGGTTATCCAGAAATGTTCCTGATAGCATTGAAATTTCATCAATGACAAGTACTTTTACTTTTTCAAAGCGATCCCACAAATATTTCTTTTCCTCCATTTGATCAATGTCGTAATCAGACAAGTAGTCTCGAATCCCTATTCCCGACCATGCATGAATCGTCATACCTCCCATATGGGTAGCAGCAATACCGGTTGATGCGGTTACAGCCACATCAATTGAATGCTCCCGCAAATACTGAATATACGCATTTAATACATACGTTTTTCCACTTCCCGCACTTCCCGTCAGGAAAACATTGTGCCCCATTTTTAAGATGTTCAGTGCGTCAGCTTGAGTCATGAGGAGTAGTATACCTTATTATCTAAGGATTTTGTAAATCTGTTAAATTTGAATAAAGGCTTGCATTTAAAACAAGTTGTGCAATAATATAGGTATTACGACGAAAAAGGGTACGAAATGTGTTGGTGCATTAGGCACCTTTTTCATTGGGAGTTTTTATCCAATAGGCTCCGCAAATCTTTTCTGCTCAGAATATCTGTGTATTTATTTCCTATAGGTTTGTATAGTGAAGAATATCTTTTGGAAGGAAATAATATCTTGAGGAGCTTATTTTTAAGAATAAGATAGTCTACAACCTTTTTATAGTCTCCATCCCCAGAAACTAATATCATTAAGTTTAGATTAGTTTCGTCTATATAGTGCCTCATCATCTCAAAGACAATATCGGCGTCAACGTTTCCTTTTTTATTTCCAGACATCGATAACGAATGTTCGCGAAATTTCAAAATAAAACCTGCATCTTCAATAGATATATAGAGCCTATTATGTTCGCTGGATTTGCATCCTAGATAATAATAAGCAACTGAAATTTTATACTTATCGCGAAGATAGATACGAAAACGAGCCAGGTCCACTTCCCAGCCATCACTTCTTGTCCCTAGGTATAAGTTTTGCGCATCGATAAAAGCCGTATTCATAATGAGCATATTGTATGCAATTACATTTCTTTGTCATGTTCGGAACTTAATAAGTATTTATTTTCGCTTTATTACTTTTTTATTTCTTCGAAAAATTAGCGTTCCATGCTAATGTGGTTTTATGAAAAACGAAAGCACTCTTAAAGAAGGCCTTGTACGACTTGAAAAGCATATGGCTCATCAGGGTCTTTCGTCGCGACGGGAGGCGAAGGCGCTCATTAAAGATGGAGCGGTATTGGTAAATGGGGTGGTTATTACCGAGTCAGGATTTGGTATTGATCCTGAAAAAGACGTCGTAAGTCTTAAGCTTGAAAAATTACCAGATAAGGAAACAGTGCTCCTTTATAAGCCACGAGGCATTGAAACGAGCGCAACCTCACAAGGGTCAGTCGATATTATTACTGCGTTTCCTGAATTAAAACACTTGTCCCCTATTGGTCGGCTTGATAAAGATTCTGATGGATTAATACTTCTTACAAATGATGGGACTCTTACACGCGCCCTTACCGCGGAGCATTCGCATGTAGAGAAAGAGTATTTAGTTACGGTTCGTGAAGAAGTAATGCCAGAAGCCATTGCAAAAATGAAAGTCGGGATTCCTCTTGATGGAATTATGACAAAACCTGCAAAGGCAGAAAAAGTAGACGATCATTCGTTTACTATTATTCTTAAAGAAGGACGCAAGCATCAAATTCGACGAATGTGCGATGCGTGTCACTTAACAGTAAACACGTTGACCCGAATTCGCATTGGCCATTTAGAAATCGGCAATATGAAAACAGGCTCGATAAAGCCTGTTTCCGCACAAGACGTAGAGCGTCTTAAAAACTTATGAAAGTAGGATAAGTAATGCTCCAATGATGGCAACATTCTTGCTGAACTGAATTCGATCGTTCATGCGGTGCATAGGATCCTGAACGGTCCAGAACTGGTGCATAACCAACGTTGTAATAACGAGAAGTGCTACCAAGATCCAAAGTCCGACAACTGCATAAATGTTAAGCAAGATTGCAAGTCCTCCGAGAAGGAACAAGATTCCGCTGATGATAACGCCCGCTTTTGCGAAAGGAACTTTTTTTGACTTGGCATAACCAGTCATTGCTTCCAGTCCCATAAAGTGAGCTACCGCACTGTAGATAAAGAATCCTCCAAGAAGAATTCTTCCGATAATGAAAAGTGATTCCATAGATAGTAATTATTTTTTAGCCTTTTTAGGTTTCTTAGCGTCTTTTTTCTGTGAGTTATTTCCTTTTGCCATATGTGTGTGAGTGACAGTTTTTTAGTGTGTTCTGATCACTGCTTATATTCTACCACCATAGCGGCTTTTCGTTCAAGAGGGTCCGCTTTTCTTAAATTACGAATGTAAGATTTCGGAACAATATCGTGATGCGGAAGTTTGTCTAGTTCTTCATCGATTCCCCACAAATCTCCATCACTTTCAATCCAATTTTCAAACTCGTTTAAATCAAGAAGGTCAGAATATGAACGAAGTGTTTTTGTTCCATCGTTTAAAAAGTATTCATGGAAGTATGACATAACCAATTCACGTAGTGTTTTATACAAAGGGTCTCGATACCGAAGCACATTATGGTTTGTTTTCGATAATGCTCCCCATAAACCGTTTACCTTAAATGGTGCAATAACGTGATCAAAATCGTCTCTTGTGGATTTTAGGTACATAATAATTGGTTTATGTCCTAATTTGCTTAATAGATACGCGCCAAGGAGTGCCCCTTCGAAACAGTGTGCTGTGTTTTTCTTGATCGTTTCAAATGGCGACGAAAGAGTTTCTCCTTTTTTCTCAAAATTAAAAGGAATACGATTTAAGTAGTCTTGTATTTTTGCTGGGGTGGTTAATTTTTTCATGAGTTAAGTATGTTGAAAATTGGATCATTTTCCTTTTTATAATTCCTCGCCTTCCCATCTTTTCTGCCATAATCTTTAATTGCATACGCAGCGCGTTTCCAATCTTTTTTAGGAATAATCTTTTGTAGGTCTTTCTCGACTTGGTTGGGATTTTTTGATGATGAAAGTCCGAATCGATGTGCAAACCTTATGACATGCGTATCGACGGGAATACCGAAATTCTTGTCGCCGATGTGTGATAGTACGACCACAGCCGTTTTCCGCCCAACTCCTGGAAGTGTTCTTAGGTCTTCTTCGGTTACCGGTACTTTTCCATTAAAATTCTTTACGATTATCTGAGAAGTTGCCTTTAAGTATTTTGCTTTTGCATTAAAGTAATTTACTTTTCCAATAGCTTTCGCAAGAGTTCCTAGCTGTGCTTTTGCCATTACTTTCGGTGTTGGATATTTTTTAAATAAGTCTTTGGTAACCCTGTTTACTCCTTCGTCGGTTGTTTGTGCAGATAAAATAACCGCGATCAGCAGCTCAAAGGCGTTGTTATGATCCAAGTAAGTTTTTGTCCTTGTGTACGTTTTATTCAGCACCGGCCACAGCTTTTGCCATGTTTCTTTAGGAGTGTGCTTTTTCATGAAATAAGTATAGCATGACCAAACACACCCGCCCGCTTCGCGTGGCACCCTCTCTAAAAGAGAGGGCAGACATCTGGACTGTAGTGCGCAATATTGTTGCTTAATCTTATAATATGTGTTATTATATATAGGAAATTATATTTGATAAAACTTAAATAAAAAGCAATGTATAAGAAAATCGTAGAAGAGATAAAGAGCTTGCCATGGTCAACGTATGACCCGAAAGCTATTATTTACACTTCAAAAATTACTGCAATAGAATTTGGAGGGACTTTGCGTGAAATACTTCCCGCTTTTCCGGGAAATCAGGCTCTCGCTGAAATGGCAGACGGCGAATTGATGACCAATAATCTTAAGTACGGAGAATACAATAAATACGGTGATCATTCTGAGTTTTTAATTTATTTTTCAGGTAAACGCGGCATAGCTTTACCAGTAATTAGTAATGGCATAACGAATGCTTGCGATAATTATCGTAGAATAACGGGCGGATTTAATCGCCAGGAAAAAGCAATGACAATCTTCAGTCGAGAGCAAGAGCTGCCGGGTATATTTGAAACAATTCTTAACGCCCATGATTGGGCCGGATTAGGTCTCGGCTTCTACGGGTATTATTTAAAGCGTCATATTGAACTTGATAGCGCGGCTGGTGGACATGGAGATCTTACAAAAGCTTTTCCGTTAGATGAAGAAGTGCTTTACAAATTTTATACCGCTCGACTTGAGCTGTATAAATCGCTAGGAAAATAATTCAATAACAAAAAAATAAAAAGGAAGCAGAAATGCTTCCTTTTTTCGTTACCCTAAATCTTCCTGCTATCATACGCCCAATGAAGTACTGCCTGGCGCTGCTTACGACGGCAGAAAATGTCGCCAGGGCGGCAGTTATTGGCAATTTGGGTAATGTGACGGCGCATGTTGACCCACCGCTTGATTTGGCGGTCGTCTTCTTTTGGAATTCGACGTCCCATATAGTAGCGGCAATACCACTGGAACCAGCCTCGAGGATCATCTTTGTAAATCCAACCATTTTTTCTCCAAACTGATAATGGTTGCGAAGCGTTTACTCCAAAACAGTTAAGTTTCGGATCTCGCTTCATAGAATCTTTATCAGCAAATTTTGCTTTAGTAAACCAATCACTTGGGAATTCTTTCGTACAATCTCGCATATAGATACCACCAAACACCCCAAGGGCGAGCATTTGCTTTGGAGTAAGTTGCGGTTTGAATCGTGAATCAAACTGTTTCCCTGTTGGGGTCACAAGTTCATACGAATACCCTTTCTGCATTTTGTCATTTACGATAACTTTTTTCATATTAACTTACCTTTCCATCAAAGTGGTCATTTTCCTCGTCTGCTTCTGCATCCTGCTTGGTTACATGAATAGTTTTATCTTTATGATTCGCTGGAGCATATACCGTATACAGCTTCATTTCTGTATCACCAGTGTTAATAATATTATGCTTTGTGCCAGCGCTTACAATAACTACCGAGCCGTCTCCTACTGGGCTTTCTACGCCATCCAATACGGTCTTTCCTGTTCCCTCCTCAATACGAATAAACTGATCAACGCCATGAACTTCTTCGCCAATATCTTCTCCCGGCTTAAGTGACATAACTACCAGTTGCATATAATGGCTAGTATGAAGAACTTTTCTAAAGTTTTGGTTTGATAATGTTTCGGTTTCAATGTTAGTGATGTATGACATATATAAAAGTATACTCTTTTTTATAAAATAAAAAACCGCCAGACGTCTCCGGAGGTTTCTTGGTTGAATTATGACAAATGCTTTGAAACAAGTTTTGTCATTTCGAACATGTTTACAGTAGCTTTTCCACCGAACACTTTTTTAAGGTCCGCATCAGCGTTGATGTTTCGCTTGTTCTTTTCATCCTGAAGCTTGTTCTTCTTGATGTAAGCCCAAAGTGCTTTGACTACTTCTGATCGAGCCATAGGGCCCTTTCCGACTACTGCCGCAAGATCAGCGCTGATAGTCATTGGCTTCATGAATGCTGAGTTAGCTTTCGCTGGAGCTTTCTTTGCTGCTACTTTTTTTACTGCCATATAAATATAAATAAATACTTTTAATTCGAACTGTTCTGATAACGGGTATAGTATAGCATACTTCCCCTAGGGAAATGCAAGTAAAAAACAAAAACCCCCTGGTTAGGAGGTTTTAAATGGTATGGTGTTAGTTTTAAAAAGTGGCATCAGGCGAAGGAAATACAAGGGCTATTCTCCATTTGCTAATACCCGCTTCTTTTGCGCGATTCCTAAGATCGGTTGCTTCTTTTTTGTATTCATCTATTCTTTCGGAATAACCCACAGCCAGCATACCGTAAGGTTGGCTTGGCGATGCCAAAGTAAGGGTATCGTACTCAGTTAATGATTTCCGAAGTCCGCGTCTTTTAGATGCAAGCATGATTGCTTCATCAAAAAGCTTTTTCTGATCAGGAGAAATGTTTATCGAAGCAATTGTTCTGAATAGGTTCATATGGACATATTTTGTTGAAAGTAATAACTATCTTTTTTATTATATAACAATTCATATTATTGTCAATAATTCAAAAACCGCCGGAGCGGTTTTCAAACTAGTTAGACTTTCGCTTCTGCTTTGCCTGTCGAGCTTTCTTTGCAGCGTGCTTAGCTACTAATCGCTTCTTTGTCTTCTTAGAGTGAGAAGCTTTGTTTTTGATACCCTGGTTTAATCGTTTTGCCATATGTTGTAAGTATACCTCATAAGTAAAACTTAATCAACTTTTTTGTACTTATAAAATAAAAAGACCCCGGAGCTTTCCGAGGTCTTTTAAGATTGATTTGATACTAAAGAGAAGTATCAAACTGTTCAAGAATTTGATTTGCGTCATTTTTTGCATTTGCAATCTTTTGTTCGTATTTTGCCACACGCTTTTTCATAAGTTCATACGTATTGAAGTAGTTGTCACCCAATGAAGCAATAACCAGTTCTTTAGATTTCCACGCATTTACGAATTCTACTACGTGTTCTTTTGCTTCCCATGCAATATAAGGTTCTGACGAGTATTCATAGTAATACTTGCGCTCCATAAGCAACCAAAATATTCTACATTCGTCCTTATAGATTGCCTGTAGTCCATCCTCTGGAAGTTCTGCAAGTCTCCATCCAAACAGTACAAGCTCGCTTGTAGAAAGTTGGGATCCTCCATTGTGGCGTCGCTGTTGCAAATACTTTTTAAGCTGTGAGTGGTAAATAGCAAGGAACGATTCCTTGTTGGTTTTGCGGGCATTAGATATAAGCCGTTCTAGCTCAATTTTAAAACGTGGTTTTAAGATTTTATAAAGTACACTTGCAAGCAGCAGTAATCCAATAATGCTCAGTCCTATTACCCAGCCAATGTACTTTAGTATGTTTTCAATAAGATACTGATTGTTACTAAAAATAACTCCCAGAAAAGCAATAGTTATAATTACTGCTGAACTAAGGATTGCTACCGTGTTAAGTCGGCTTTCGTTCCATTTTGAAAAGATTTCGTCGGTGGTAAGGACTTTTCCTGCGCCTGTGCTTTGTAATAAATAGTACAAAGAAGGAATTTCTCCTTGTTTTACTTCCTTAAAAAGCGAAAGTGCGTCCTGCTTTGGGGTACTTGTGGAATTGATAGTTCTCATTCGTATTTAGTTTAAGTGTGCAAATAGTTGATGTCGTACTTATTATACTTACTTTTATATATAAGTCAAATTTCTATTATTCTGAAATATGAATAGTTCGCAATTCCTTATGAAACTTCTTTACCTGCGGGATTGTTTCTTCTACGAGACTCCAAAATCCCTCTCCGTGGTTCATTTCTGCTAGATGGCATAATTCATGCACTATTAAATAATCCTGTAATTCTGGTCTTAGGAATACGATGCGATAGCTAAAGTTAAGGTTTTTCTTTGAGGAGCAACTCCCCCATTTTGTTTTAGTGTTCTTAATAGAAACCCTGAAATATTCTAAGTTGTAATGACGATTAAAGTGGTCAAGCCGATCGTGGACGAGTTTCCTGGCCGCTTCCTTATGTAATAAATAAGACTTGCTACTTCCCTTGTTTGTTATTCTTTTTCTCCTTATTCGCCTAAAGAAAATTTTGAACATTTATAAATTATAGCATCAAAAATCCCCCTTGCGATTGCAAGAGGGGTTTTGTAATTTTAACGTTTTTTCTCTTTTTCAACAAAAAATGTCATGCTGAAAATTTCATCAAAAATACTGGTCAAATCTTCTATAGATCCAGAAATTCTTTGATTGTCACTTTTTAAATCTTCTAGGTTTTCTTCAATTTGAGTAATGAAGATTTCCAATTTTCCACTATCAAGTTCTGCCTTAGGCCAGCGGAGTTGAACAGCTGTCCCCATAAGTCTGATAGCAAGACGACGTGGCGACTGGTTATTAAGTTCGCTTAGAAGGCGTTCAACAGCTTCTTTTCTTGCAAACTTGTTAAAGCCCTGATTTTTATGCAAATACTTATCCTGCAATTTTGTAGTAAAGGATTGCAAATTAGTACTCGCTTTAAACAGTGTATTTATAACACTTATAAATACTTCATCTGCTTCTTGTTTTGCAATCTTGTGTTTTAAGATACTTATGCAAGCTATAATCCCGCCTGAATGGTTGATACTTTTCTTTTGAAGGTTGCCATAAACTTCGCGTACAAGAACAATAGTTTTCATGGCATCTACGCACCCTTCATAGAATAAGGCCAGTTCCTCAGGGTGAGCTACATAATTACTAATAAGCCCAGCATGCTCTATAGTTTTTAAGAATGCAAACGTGGAATCATCCGGTTCTTTAAGTATTTTACCAAGCATGTCTACCTGAGATAGCATTATCTCGTCGGATGTTAGGAAGTGTCGAACACTTTTTTTCTTAAGTCCGCTGAAAATAAGCATTATCGCCGCATTCTCCTTAGTGATATTTTTTCTTTGTTTTGTCATGGGTACGGTTTTAGTTCCCAATCAAATTACCATGATTTTAAACAAGAAGTCAACTAAGCTTTTATAACAAAATCCCCCCGTGGAAAAACCAAGGGGGGTGTAATAATTACGTAAAATTATTCTAATGAAAGAAAGAGTTCAGTTTAGCTACCAGTTCTTTTCCTACAACTGAACGCGGCTTACTCGAAGCGGTGTCTATTTCAGAAAGCGCCTTCT
>CAZVLM010000004.1:21235-36753 GCA_964628065.1 uncultured Candidatus Saccharibacteria bacterium | reverse complement strand
CCTACAACTGAACGCGGCTTACTCGAAGCGGTGTCTATTTCAGAAAGCGCCTTCTTTATGATTTCTAAGTTGTTTTTTGAAAGACTTTTCCTGGTAAGTTTTCTTGCACCATTTTAATTGCATTGCAGCTCCAAGAAGCAACAATGCTATCTCATCGATAGGGGTCGTCTTTTTGCTTTCGTACAATAAATTTACAGCCTTAGTTACAACATGATACCGAGCGGCACTTCTATAACTAAGCTTATTCGAAAGCTTTAAAAACTTCTCGTTAATTGAATCTAATAATTCTCTAGGCCCAAGAACCAAACGAGCTTGTATAAGAACTTCTTTTTCAAATTCTGAATAACTAACAGGTTGATTACATCGGAACCAAAGATAAGTAATGTTGGTTAAAGTTTCTTTTAGGGACGGTTCGATTATTTCCGAGCCTTTGCACCTCATAATGAATCTGCCTTGCTACTCCTGCAATAAATAAAGAACATATTTGTCCCTGGTAAAAAGAAGCTAGGTGCCGGTTATCTTTTAAATAACTTCTTATAAATTCATTATGGTTTAAAGCTGAAAAAATAATTTCCATGTTCCCGTTCTTCTTTTTTAGTAGACTTTCAAGTTTTTCTAAATGAGTAAGAAACGTGTTCCGGTTAGTTATAAATGCTAATAGATGATCTGGCTGATTACTATTAGTTTCAATAAAACGACAAAGAAATGGATGAAGTTGTTCTAATGTAGTCATTGTGTATTGTTTTGTTCTTATTCACAATAGCACAATATATTGAATAAGTCAAAAGAATACTATTACGCATTCTTCCCTGCTACATACCCCGTAGTCCAACACAATTGAAGCGAATAACCTCCAGATGGTCGGTTTACGTGGAGTAGGTCTCCGGTAATAAAAAGATTCTCAATCTTTTTCGATCGCATAGTTTTAGTGTCTATTTCCTCAAGTGGAATACCTCCATCTGCAATGACAGCACGATCAAATCCCATAAGGTCAGTAATATGCACAGGAAGTGCCATCAAAAGCGTTCCTAGCGCCTTGCGAGCATCTTTGGATACGCTGTGAACCTTAATATCGGGTTCAATATCCTTAATAAGTGGAAGGATGCCTGATGCCATGCCTGGCGGCACGAGTTCGCTTAAAACATTCTTGAAGGATTTATTTTTATGGGCATCAAATACTTCTATAATTCTTCGATCCACAGCGCCTGCATCGAGTCCTGGAAACAGGTTAATGCTTGCGGTCACTTCCCCTTCGTAGAGCATGTCACCAATGGCTTTTGCAGAATTTAAAATGGTTGGACCTGACAAGCCGAAATGAGTTGCAAGGATTCTTCCTTCTTTTGAAAAAGATTTCTTTCCATTCAAGTAGAAGGTAATTTTTGAATCTTCAAACATTTTCCCAGCTAGTGAAGTAATCCATTCGTCGGAAACAGATACGGGAACAATACTTGGGGTTGGTTCGTTTACGGTGTGACCCAAGTCGCTAAGCCATTTAAATCCATCTCCGGTCGATCCTGTTTCTGGGTGAGAAAGTCCCCCAGTGGCGAGGATATAAGAGTTAGCGGTATAAATTTCATTATTAGAACTAATAGAAATTATTTTATTATTCTCGCTGTTAATTTTTGTAACCGCCGACTTCAAAAGTATTTCTACCCCGTGCTCTTTTAAAAATTTTTCAAGAGTATTGCAAACATCTACAGCTTTTTCAGTATGAGGAAACATGCGTCCCAATCCCTGTGTGACAAGCGGCAATCCTAACTCTTCAAAAAAAGTAACCGTATCATTATTCGAAAATTGCGAAAATGGCGAATACAAAAACTGGTTATTTTTTCCATACATTGAGAGAAATTTATGAAGATCAGATTCTGCGTTTGTAATGTTGCATCGCCCTCCGCCAGAAATGCGGAGTTTTTCACCAGTTTTCTTATTTTTTTCAAGTACTAAGACACGCTTTCCTTCGCGCGCTGCAATACCTGCGGCCATCAGTCCTGATGCGCCGCCCCCGATGACAATGACGTCGTAATGGGTAGTCATTTCTATGTTATAGCATAAAAAGGACCCGAGAGCCCTTTTACATAGTTATTTGCAAGAGTTATTAAGAAGATTTCTGGTAACTGGTCCAACAAATCCATCAGGGATTGTGCCTAGGTAGACTTGAAGTCTTTTAATGGCTCCATCTGTAATCCGTCCAATGATTCCATCTACAGGACCCGATTGGAATCCTAAACGATTAAGATGTTCTTGAAGAACTTTTGCTTCAGTGACAATTGCCTTGGTGTAGTTACTATAACGACCGTTTTGTGAAAAAGCCTTAAGGTCTTGGGTAAGAATCTGGCTTGTGGCACAGGAGTTATGAGATTCAATTGAAATTTTTGGAGTTGAAATAATAGCCTTAGGCGGTACTTGAATGAACGATCCTCCACTTAGCCCTCCTGTAGGACACGCAAGAGTAGTTACTGAGATACTTTCCGAATAAGCAGAAGGAATGCCATTACCATTTAATGCACTTATGCTGAATGCGTATGTTTTTCCGCAGTAAAGGTTTGAAATAGTTACAGAGTTTTCAGATGATGCAGTAGTTGTACCCAATGTGTCATTTCGCACAACATAACTACTACCATTCCCTGTCCAAGAAAGTGTTGCCGCAATCTGGAGAGTTTCGGTAATTGTGATTCCTGTTGGCACAGATGCAAGTGTATAGACTACGTCTGACGTTGGAGAGTAAGACGTGTAGCCTCCTGCGCTATTTCGTTGTGAAATACGTGTTCTGAATGAGTAGGCCGTGTTTGGTGTAAGACCTGTTACAGTACTTTCATTCCAAGCAGGCGAACTTGTAAAACCTTCAACTCCAACTAGTGTTCCATTTGGATAATCGGCATATGAAAGTAACGTGGCTTCTTGTATTGAATACAGTGAAGCATCAGCAGTAATGGAAGGGTTTCCATCTGTTGGAATATCGATATCAAGCGTAGTAGTGGTTATGTTTGAAATAGTTGGCTTTAACGGAGTGTTTGGTAATGTAAAATCAGAACTTGTTGTTGAATACGAAGAGTAGGTCGACCCGTTAGTTGATCTTACTCTGAAACAATATTCTGTTTCAGGCGACAAGTTTGCTGCAGTAAAAGTAGTTGTTGAAGAACCAATACTTGCGATCTGACTAAATACTCCTGAACAGTCGCCTTCTGATTGTTCAATTAAAAAGAATGTTTCCGATCCTGATCCACTGGTCCACTGGATATCAAGCGTTGTTGTTGTAGGGTTCACAATAGTTGCACCGGTAGGAGCTAAGGGGCCACTTACAGTTGTTACAGAAATATTTTTTGAAACAACTGTTGGCATGTCGCCGGGCGCACCAAATTCGACTACATACCCAGCCAGTGTAGTTACAGAACATGGTAAGTCGTTCCATTTACCTGATCCTCCAGAAAGAAACTGTGCACAGTCTTCATTACTGCCACTGTTGTTTGGCTCACTAGTATTCCAGTTTGCATATTGTCCTGAAACAACACTTCCCCCGATCCCTCCAGACCAAAACGAAGTGCCTGATTCAGGTCCTGTCACCCATTTCCAGTCGTTTTCTTGAGCCGCGTCACTTGCACCCATCCATCCTGCACCCCCTAGACGTGCTGATACGAAATCATTTTCAAGTTGTGAAGTAATTGTCGCAAGGTATCCTGTTGCACCATACCGAGTAAGATTGCTTGCAGCAGTTAATGCACCATTCCAGTCTAAAGTTGATGCCACATACTGGTACAAGTGATTATTTTCAGAAAAGAAAACTTCGCCCGCATTTACCAATGATGCTTCAATTGTGTCTGTCCCTGTTCCTGATCGGGTATATGTAAGCGATGCTAACCCCGCATTAATATTTGCAAGCGATCCGCTGAATTCCAATGTTGATCCGCTCGTTCCAGTTGAAAATGTAAGGCCGGTTGTAGTTGTTATTGTAAGGGTTCCGCTTGATACGCGAAGTCTAACAGGAGTTGAAGTTGGAGTAGTTCCCGTAATCTGAAGACCTGTTACGGACTTTGCGACATTGGTAACACTGATAATGCTGTTGTTTCCTGCAAATGCAAGATCGTCAGCATGTGCGATAGGTGCGAATAGCGCCATGCTAAGAAGCACAGCAAAAATAGCCAGTCTCTTGTAAATCATATGTCAAATAGTATACCAAATAATTTTTTTGATACAAAGAAAAAACCTAACATAAGTTAAAGTTTTATTCTAATCCTTTGCCTAAGTCGAGCGTATCATCAATTCTAATTTGAGAAACGAATTCAGGTACGTGACTCACCATGATCATTGCTCCTTCATATTGATCAAGCGCTGCGGCAATCACTGGCAAATGTCGGAAGTTAATATGGTTCGTCGGCTCGTCGAGAATGAGTAATCCTGGTCGAGTAAGTACAAGACTTGCAAATGCGACCAATCCCTTTTGTCCTTCTGACAGTACGCCGATTTTGGTATACATGAATTCTCCAGTAATAAGGAAGCTTGCCGCTACGGCACGCATTCGCTCTTCATCGAACTTCTTTTCTACCTCGAGCACCACTTTTTTAAGAGCTTCATAAACAGTGTCTTCGAAGTTAAGTGTAGAAAAATCTTGTCGGTAGTACCCTACTCGAATACCTTCAAGAATTTTCGCGTCAGGATTTTTCCCGCTTGCAAGTGCTTCAAGAAGTGTAGACTTTCCAATACCATTTGGGCCCTTTAGTAGTAGGTGCTGCTTCTTTTTAAGTTTTACATTGACTGGCTTTACTTTGAACTTACCTTTTGTCATTACGGAAACACCGCTGATGTCGATAATGACACCATTAATATCTGGCTGACATGGAATGGTAAACGCACGAATTGGTTTATCTTCTTTTCGAAGCTCTACTTTTTGCTCCTCAAGCTCTTCTGCTTTGTCTCGCATTCGTTTTGCAACCGCTCGAAGGTTTCCTCCTTTCATGGCAAACACGTTAGCCTGGTCTTTTTTGGCTTGAATCTCTTTTGCTAAAAGTGCATTTTTTCGATTTTCTCGTTCCATTCGCGCTTTAATATCTTGGACTACGTCGTTGTAGTTTCCAGTATATTGTTCAACTTTCTTGGTATAAATATCTAAGTAAAGTACGCCGTCTGAAAACGCGTTCAAGAATTCTGCATCATGTGAAATAACGATTACGGTTTTTTGGTAACCGATCAAAAATTTTGTTAAGTGTTCGATGCCCGCTTTATCGAGGTTGTTTGTTGGTTCATCAAGAAGAAGAATATCAGGATTCTGAATTAAGGCTGAGGCCAACAAAAGTCGCGCCTGCTGTCCACCTGAGAATGATCGAATGATTCGGTCGTGTACTTCCTCGTGCCCAACAAGGTTTACCACTTCAAGGACATCATCAATACGCGGATCAATATCGTAAACAGGCTTGTCAAAACATTTAAGGAAAAAATCTCGCACGGTTAAATCAAGTTCCGCTCGCGGAATTACTTGTCGTGCAATAGCGATGGTTGCTCCACGGCTTAAGTGGATTTCTCCTTCTGTTGGTTCGTGCAGGCCGGTAATAAGTCCGAACAAGGTGGACTTTCCTGCCCCGTTTTGTCCCATGATGGTGATTTTTGATCCCTTGCGAACACCAAAAGAAACCTCCTCAAGGATGGTTTTGTTTGCATTGTATTCGTACGTTACACCGTCAAAGCGGATAATGACCTCATTTCTTGACATAAAACGGAATCATAGCATTTTGAAAGCCTTTTGTATAGGCGTTTGACAGATAATCGAGCAAAAGGTATGCTCGGCGGGAAAACTATTGATAACTTAAAACTTAAAAAATGCACAACGAATCAACAATAGACGGGTTACTTAAAAAATTTACAGAGTCTAATAGTGCACTCTTGGATGCACATAAAACGTTTCATTACATTTTAAAGCATTACGAAGAGGACGAAATAGCTTTCTTAAACCTCTTAAGAGAAAAAACTGAATCGGCTTGTTCAGATGATTTTTTTGACACATTGGATCAGCTCCTAACCGGAACGCAGGCTACTGTCTTGGGACTGACTGACCCTAAAGAAGAAACTACTCAGCTAGATTATCTTTTTGATGTAATTTTAACGGTACTGGTTCCCTTTGATCTTCCTCTCGATAACAAGAATGTTGCACAAGATGAACAGGACGATTATTGGGTTGATAGATTTCTGCTACCGGGAGATTATGAAGAAGGAAAAATATTCTTCGAAAAGCACGCTGAAGATTTTGAAAAAATAGCAAAGATGGTAAGAAACATTGAATATCGCGAAGATAAAGATATAACTGATTCCTTTGTGTTGATATTCTCTAAATCTGAAATTGATTTTGTTAGCTAAATTAAATAAAACCACCAATTCTAAAAAATAGAATTGGTGGTTTTAAATGTAAGAATTTTACTGAGATACAATCTCCTTAAATGTAATCGACGTCGGCACTACAAATTTCGAAGCATCTGCTTTCCACTCAATGCAGTTGTAATCTCCGATCTGATCAGCATTCCAGCTATAGGCTCCTGCACTTCCCGTGTTTACGGTACCCGCAGTGTCTTTTACGGCAACTTTGTATCCCTGCGACATCATCGATGACCAGGTGTAAGCGTATCCATCGCGGACGATGACTGATCCCTTAATATCCATTCCTTGTGCTTTAACTGAGTAGTCACCTCTAATGTTTCCATTACTTAAAAATACTTTTCCTTCTGTTTTAACAGAGTAATTTCCTCCAATATATTGGTCTACCGTACATTCATAAGAGCCGCCTTTTTTAACAAACTCAGAAAAAGCTATCTTCTTTCCGCTGGTTGGAGATGGTGTAGTTGCAGTAGAAACTGAAGTTGTTGAAGGTTCCGTATTTGATACTACAGTAACCGCTGGTTTTTTAACAATTTGCCAAATAGCAATTCCTGCGACGACAAGGACGATTCCAGTAATTGAAATGATAGCTGTTTTATTCATATGGGCAAATTATAGCATGATTAGAAAATCACAAAACAGGCCCGTTTGCTTTCGCAAACGGGCCATTTAATTAATTTTTAACAGGATCTTTCTTAAACGCATAAGTGTTTATTATGCCTGGAATAATCGTGATGCAGATGGGTCTCTTTGCAGGGTCATTAGTTTCTCCGTAAAGATACCACGCCTTCTTAGTAAGGGCGTTTAGTATCTCAACTTCGCACATCATGAATCCTTTTGAGCGTTCCTCATCCTCATCTTCAGTTTCTACAAGCTGAGGCTCTATCCGGCCAATGGGATTCCCTGGCCGTACAGCCAAATTAATTTTCAATTTGACGCGAGCTTTGGCTCCGGGCCGGTGATGAATGAGCGCCTCAATGGCAATGAATCTTATTATTCCTGAAGAAAGCGCTTCTAATCGATCTGCTTCAAAATCAAATTCAATGATTCCTTTCGGTGGTAGGCCTGTCCTGGCTTCTTCCATACTTAATGGTTTTGGTTAACAATTTCTAAAACAATATAACATATATTTATATATAGTCAAATCGATAATAAAAAACCAACATTTGTTGGTTTTTTATTATCGATACGTACTTCGATAAGTGGTACTTTTATGAGATCCCGAATAAGATTTTGTAGTATATTGACCCGTTCTAGCACTTCTATAGTAAGCACTTCCACTGCGGCTTTTTGCGTAGGTTGCAGAAGGAATCACTACTGATACTAATGCCAAAATGAATATTAATGCGATAGTTATGTTTTTCATAAATTAAGTATATTATTGTTTGTAACTTTTTACAATTTATTTAAATTCTCTGCCTCAACAGTAGCAATATATAACTCCTCTACTTTCTCCCTTGCCCACGGCGTTCTGCGTAAGAACGTAAGACTTGATTTAATGCTGGGCTTTTCTATAAAGCACTTAATTTTTATTTCTTTTCCTAGTTCTTCCCATCCGTATTGCTCAACAAGGTACGTAACAATCATTTCAAGTGTTTTGTTTTGAAGCGGATTCATAATTAGTGTTTTGGCGGAAGTGGAATAAGAGCGCTTGTTTTAGACTTGTATGCTTCAAACTCAGGATTTCCTTTCATGTTTTTTTCAGCAAGTGGAATACCAGATACAAATACAATAAGTAGTGTAATAACAATCGGGCCAATGATGCCAAAAATTCCAAGTGGCACCCCAAGTCCAATTATAAACAGTCCCCACCACTGTGTTACTTCCCCAAAATAATTTGGATGACGAGAGTATTTCCAAAGCTCTGTTTGCATAATATGCCCGCGATTGCTTGGGTTTGCAATAAAAGACTTAAGCTGTTTGTCGGCTGTTGACTCAAATAAGAATCCAATAATCCAAACAATGATCCCTAAAATGAGCCACGCAAGTGATGGTCTAAAATAACTTGAAGTAATAATGATGACTGGTAGTGAAATAAGTGTTGCGAGAAATGCCTGCAATAGAAATACTTGTAAGAATGATCGGATGTAAAAATAGTATCCATTACCCCATTCTTTTCTCCATGCTAAGTATCGTGCATCTTCGGTAGTTTTAAGGTGTCGTTTTAAAATATGAGAAGACAGTCGAACTCCCCAAATCACTACAAGAAGTAGTGGAACAAGTCGTAAACTCCATGCAGGATTGTGAGCTAAGAATGAAACAACAGCAATGGCAATAAAATAAGTACCCCATCCGATATCTGCCACATCATTTCTTTTTCGCCAAAGGCTGATTCCAAACCATACAACCGCAAGAATTCCTGCGGTCAGAAGAGCGATTCCCCATGAAGTAATAAGCGCTGACATACTTATTTAAGAATGAAGTAGGCAACGAGACTTGCTACTGCGGTTAAGAATGTTCCCCATGCGAGATCTACAACCGTAACCAATACGGGCCATCCTTGGATAGTTGCCTGGTTAGTAAGATCATACGTAGCATACGCCACAAATCCGAAGAATGCTCCCCTAAGAAGTACCTGCCACCATGGAAGAGATCCTGCAACAGCCGGTGCCACGATAAAGTATGCGACGGCTACAGCGTATGCTAGATAAAAAGCAACGGCTGCAATCCAAACAGGATTCTTTGCCATAAGTGAACCCAACTGTTTTGAGTAAAAGAATTTACTCATGGTTCCAAGCCAAATACCATCAAGTACTAATAATGGAAGGAGTGTTGCTCCAAATGCTTTTAGGATATTCATAGATAACTAGTATACCACTTTAAGGTTTTGAAACACCACCGCGATCTTTGTACAGTCGCATGATCGTTTTCATTTTTTCGGGTGTGAATTTTTTACTACTGCCCATTACTTCTTTTTTCGCTGCTTCCCAAAGTAAGTTATTGTTACGAGCCGTTTTCTGTTTTACGGTATGGCGTTTTTTAATCATAAGGTTAGTGTACCATGGACTCCGTAATGATTTTGAAATGTTTTTCTGAAACAGGTTGTACAGAAAGACGACTGCCCTGTTGTGTCAACATCATGCCTTTAAGGCTGGGCTCAAACTTAATGTCAGACAATGTAACCGGATGATTAAATCGTTTTACAAACGCCAAATCTACACAGAACCAAATAGGCTTTTCTCGGGTCGCTTTTGGCTCAAAATGGTCGTCCCGCTTGTTAAATTGGGTTTCATCGGCATGAGGCTTACTTGCAACTTTTGCCAGCCCGTAGACGCCTGTAGGGGCTTCCTTGGTGCCTCCAGAGTGGTAAAACAGCACTAAATCCCCTATTTCCATATTGTCACGCATAAAATTCCGCGCCTGATAGTTACGCACGCCCCCCCATGAGGTTTTTCTATCACTTTTCAAGTCATTGATGCTGTAGCAATCAGCTTCGGTTTTTACGAGCCAGTAGTTCATAGGGCGTATTTTAGCACGACTTGACGCGATAAGTCTTGTGGTATATCCTAATAGCGGGAGTATGCAATAATAACTTACGAAATGCCTGGATGCTTGTTCCGAAAATCGGGACATATGAGTCTAGGAACAACAAGTTTGTAAGACGCTACTTTCATCAAAAAAATCCTGCCACGGTAGGATTTTTTTGATGGTGAAACTAAGGTATGAAAAAATCAGAATCTTTTCTAAAGACGATAGCGTGTTTGAGTCTATCGAAGCAGGCTTTGCCAAAAGTGTGTCCTTCTAAGTACCAGGCAATGGCGCCGACAATCCAGTCAGCAATTTGTATATTAGTATTCATTGCCGAGTCAGACATGGTCACACTAACAGTATTTTGTTTATGTTTAAGGTGTTCTACTATACAACGCTCAAATTCTATGGAAGATATTCCTTTTAAGTGGTCTTTTATCGCATATTATAGACAGCGAACCCAGATAATCATGTGAGCTTACAAACTGCTTGATGATATCAACGTAAAGTTGTCCACTTTCCAATCCCTTCTTACTATAATAAACAATAGGAATATCTTTCTTTAGTACGCAAGTAAATCGAATTTCTATATCTAATCCTGCAATATATTCAAGCGTGCGTAATCTTAATAGATTATTAATACCAGAATTGGACCATTTGATTTCGTTTTTCAACCTCATTTTTCTTGGAAATCTAGTACTCATCCAAGCTTTAAATTTTTTAGCGGTCTCAATAGGGTTACTTGTACTAAAAGAGGCGATGACGAAATACTTCTCGTCCTTATACTTTCCAAATTGCCCGCTCTCGTCTATGAAGACATATCTGATTGCCATCTGAAAATCTTATCAGAGACACATCAAGTAAAAATAAAGAAATAAATAATTTATAAGTTATTTCCCTGCATTAATTGCCGTAATCGTCACCTGCAACACCGTCGCGAATCCTACCCAGGCCAAGTAAGGCAGGTTGGCGTAGAATACCCACTTCACATACGGGAAGATCGCAATCAGTGCCCAAATTAATGTTCCTAATACTAAGAAAATATCTATAGTCGCAAGTACGTTGTTTTTAAGTCCGAACTGTATTGGCGTATAAATAACATTGAAGATAAGATTCAAGATAAACGGAAGAAATACAATAAACGGAATTTTCTTTGTAAAGAATAAGTAAGCAACATATCCGTAACTTGCAGCGATAATAATATAAAGAAACGTCCAGACAGGTCCAAAAAGCCATGATGGCGGGGCCCATGTTGGTTTTATTAATTGAGCATACCAAGTTTGTTCTTTCATAATGGTGTAATTTACTTAGTCTGATAATACTTATTAAGTATAGCAAAAAAGGCGCCCCCCAAGGGACACCTTTTTGTTTTTAGTTGTAACCACTAATGAGTTGATATTTCTACAAACGGAAGTTCGAGACGGATAGGTTCATCATTAAGCGCTTCTGTTGATCGAGGAAGTTTGGTTGGTTTTATCCTGTTTGATCCTACAACTCCTTTCCCATCCTTTTTCTTTTTTGCTGCGTAAGCTACTCTTTTGTCTCTGTACGCATACGCATGGGCTTTCAATTCTGGATCATTAGGTAGTTTTGCGTAAAAGTTTTTTCGTTGCCAAATGATAGTTTTATTATCTTCCGCGTATACTACCCACTTATAAGTTCCATTTTCTCTATCACGGAAAATCTCAGCTCTTTTACCATTCGATACTGGACGGCCATGGCGCAATCTGTCTACTAAAAACGCACCTTCAAGTGAAATATTGCCCACCACATCTCCCTTATTATGGAAGCTTGAAGCGTAGTAAACAATCCCGCTTGGATCATCGGTTTTTACCACAATAAAGAAAAATGACCCGGCAGGCGCAAAGTATTCACCCTTAAGAATGTATTTACTATAGAACCAAATCGTGTAGCCTTTAATATCCATACGAAACACTTCTTGCATGTTCGCATATTTAGCTCTTCTTATTGGTGGGTACTTCACAGGAAACAGTTTACGCTGTTCAGCTTTTTCATCTTCGGTTAGCTGGTAGTATCCTATTTTTGTTAGGCTTTCAGTAATTAATCTAAAGATCTGTTTGTCAGGTAGCAAACTTGTTAATGGTTTTCTCTTCATATTCAGTTTTTAATCGTTCACAAAATAATTCCCGCTCACTTTATCACGAGAGAAGATTATTTACAAGAAAGATTTTTCATGTCTTATTTCGTTATACACAGGTATTTATCTTGCATGTGAACGAACGTTCACATATAATAATTATGTACCCAAATGGGGCACCGAGAGATTAAAAACATTGTATAAACACCATTTAAATCATTTTATAACTATATGTCACAGAAACAATACGTAACCGCACTCTATAGGCAGCTCGAGCGATTAAATGCTATTATTGATCGTAAGATCATGCTTGGCCGAACTTACAAAGCTGAAGCGCGACGTCATCGACAAATTCTTTCAAAGATCCGAAGTCATCGCAACCCAAGTGTCTTTGACAAGATCTCTTCCCTCTTTACCAAAGAATATGCATAACGAACAATCAAAACAACTTATCAACTTCTACTCGTCTAAAAAGCGAATGCCATCATATTCAGAAATGATGGAGCTTTTTGGTTTCAAGTCTAAGAACGCAGTATTTCGTTTAGTTCAAAAATTCCTTGATGCTGGAATTGTAGCAAAGGATGCAATGGGTCATCTTATTCCAACAGCTATCTTTACAGAAATTCCTATGCTTGGATCAGTAAAGGCGGGCTTCCCTTCCCCAACAGAAGAACTTATTGAGGAAAGTATTAATTTAAATGACTTTCTTATTCAAAAGCGTGACAAAACTTATATGATTGAAGTTGACGGAAATTCTATGATCGACGCGCATATTGCCGATGGTGATATGGTAATTGCAGAACGAGCTACCACTGCAAGAGATGGCCAGATTGTTATTGCCAACGTAGATGGAGAATTTACCATGAAATATTTCAGACAGGACCCAAAGAATCCCCAAAAGGCATGGCTTGAACCAGCCAATAAAGATTTTGAAAATATCTATCCGGAGAATGGCATGGAGATCGTCGCAGTTATCAAGGGAGTCGTGCGAAAATATTAAAAGGCAATGAGAGTGGTCGGCCTTTTAATATTTGCAGTTTTAATTGATTTATTTGTGAAACCCTAACCAATCACTCCCCGGAAGTCTCCCGTGACTCCCCAAAATAATGTTAATGATTGCCATTCCAAACATAATAACAAGCACAATGATTTTATAAGTTACCCATTGTTCCGGTGTAAAGAAGATCCGAGCGATTTCATTGGAAGCTGCAAGCAGGATAAGAAATACTCCCCATACAATGCATGATATTTTCCAGACGCGATCATCGACATGAAAAACGTTTCCGAATAGCTTTTTAAGCATAAGTTTGCCCCGTATAAGCTCTATGATGATGGCAACTCCAAACAAGCCGAAATATAGCGTATCTTTAAAAATAATCCAGTTAGGGTTGTGCAAGAATAATGTGAGTCCCCCAAAAAGCATAACACTTCCGCATGACAGAATTGGAAACCATGCGATTCTTCGCTGTACAATAATACTGGCTATAAGAGCTACAACCACAGTCGCAATAAGGATTGCTACCGCTGTCATAAACTTAAATATTTCAAATGCTACAAAGAACATAATGAGCGGACCGAATTCAATCAGTACATTCAAGATGGTCTTAAAAGGGATGTGTTTTTTGAGGAAGGCAATGGGCATAAAACCTTATTCTAACCGAAAAAGTCCCTTTATCCAAGGAGCTTTTTTGCAATTCGTTTCGCGTACCGAGACACAATATTAAGGTGGTTATCGCATCGGTCTTTGCAGAACACTTTGCCAGATTTCGCAAAGCAGTCTTTACACAGAATAATTTGTCCATGGCATGAAGGGTCTTTGCAGTCCACAACGTTTTCACTGGGCACTCCGCATTCGGAGCATTTTCCAATAATAGGATGATTGCCTCCATCGTAATCAATTACGACTCGGCTATCAAATGAATACATGGCTCCTAAGAAGTTTTTTCCAGGATATTTCTCCATATAGGAAACCATTCCTCCATCAAGTTGGTACACATTATCAAAACCCTTAGTCTTAAGGTAACCTGACGCTTTTTCACATCGTACTCCTCCGGTGCACACAGTAAGAACTTTTTTATCTTTTAAATGCTCAAGTTCTGGAAGAACCTTTGGTAAATCTCGGAAATTTTTTAAATTTGGAAGTACTGAACCTGGGAAATGTCCTACCTGGTGTTCGTACTGGTTGCGCATGTCTACGATCGCAAAGTCTTCACCGTTCTCGAACCATTCGTGAAGTTCTTCTGGTTTTAAGTGAATACCGGTTGTAACATTTGGGTCAACATCATCTTCTTTAAGTCCAAGCGCTACGATTTCTGGTCGAACTCGGATTTTTAGTTTGCGAAATGCATTACCGGTCCCTTTGCTATATTTCATATGAATATCAGCGAATCGAGGATCGGAAGTAAGTTCTTTTACATATTCGTTTACTGCTTCTGGAGTACCTTCGCAGGTACCGTTAAGGCCCTCATATGCGATAGCATAGCGACCCTTAATATTAAGTCGTTCACAAAGTGCCCGATGAGCGTTCATAAATGCTTCGGGGTCTTCAATCTTTACGTACTTGTAAAATAAAAGCACGACAAAGTCCCAGTCTTTGATTATTGGTTTGTCGGTAAAAGGGATTTGCATAAACGGAATGTATTATACTGAAAATTATCGAAATTTCAACTAAATAAAAATCGGCCAAAGGCGCCGAGTTTTAAGAATGTTTAGTTGTTTTTTTGAGCGTCTGGATTCTCTGAAAAATCAACGGTTATTCTGGTAAGTTTTTTACTGAAATTGCCACTAACAGAAAAATTAAATCCTCCTTTGGGTGTTTCGATAATAAAAAATCCATTCCAGTATTTAGTAGTAATTTCTTCGGGAAACGTCGCACATGCGTAGAGAAGATTTTTACAGAAAATACCCCCAGGAAAATATGGCATACGCACCGAAACCTTTTCAGTAGGTATTCGTGCAATAAAGCCAAAATACATTTTAAGGTCAGTAGAAGATGCATCAAGTTTTCTTTTTGGATGGACATGATACATATGTTCCGTGCTTAAAATGGTTAAATCACTTAGTGCGATAAGAAAGTAAGCAATATCCATTTTGTCGGTTCTTTTTATCGAAACCTTTTGAGGTTTCGAACACTCTGGAAATGTTTCAGTATATACATCAACAGTTTCTTCAGAAAGTTCAGAGATGAGAAATTCGTGTATTTTTGGATCCATGTAAATTGGGTTTTAGTGAGAACAATACTCAAATATAATAGCACTTAACAAAATATATGTCAAATAATAAAAACCACTTATTTAGTGGTTTTTATGGGGTTTATCTACGCAACATGCTCATGCTTCTCTTTCAAAAACTCGTACACTTTCGTCATGGCAATCTTGCTCGTAGGGATGGTAAATGCAAGTCCGATGACAATGCAGATAAGTCCAAGAAGGTTGAATAGTCCAAGTACGATTGCGAATCCGAGCAGTCTCCAGAAGTTTCCTTTGGTAAGTGCGCCTGCCTTTCGGAATACGTTTCGTGAAGAAAGTTCTGGGTAATCAAGTACCGCGTAATTTGTAAACTGGTATTTTACAGAGAAATAAATTGCAACAACAAC
>CAZVLM010000004.1:19664-21135 GCA_964628065.1 uncultured Candidatus Saccharibacteria bacterium | reverse complement strand
GTACCGCGTAATTTGTAAACTGGTATTTTACAGAGAAATAAATTGCAACAACAACGAATGCAATAAAAGCTAGAACGGTTCCTATAAAAGTAACAGTTTGTACGTTTGCAAGTCTTCCGATAATAATAAGAATAAAGCCAATAACAGCGCCTCCGATCATATACACAATCATGTACCCGAGATACCAAAGCATCACCTTAATATACTTGAGCCAAGTATTAGGATCGGTCTTAAAGGTATTCCAAGTCACTGTGTGTGACCGAACAAAACCTAGAAATACTTTTGACCAGCCAAGCTTGATGATAAGCCCTACCAAAAATACAAATACTACGGCAAGGACTGAAAAGAGCCAATGTTCAGACGAGTTATTGTTTGCACTGCTTTGGATCATCTGAAGGATGACCTGAATAATAATAGTGGCAAATCCAGCAAGCCATATAAGCTTCCAGTGTGTTTTAAACGTGTGCCAAGCCGACTTGATCATGTGTCCAAATGAGAATGTGTTTGTATTCATATGGTCGCCATTATACACCCTTTTCAAATATGCGTAAACATGCTAAGATTACTTTCGTCTCCAATATGCGCGTGTAGCTCAGCTGGTAGAGCATTCGACTGATACTCGAAAGGTCCTTGGTTCGACCCCAAGCACGCGCACCATAAACAAAACCGCTTCTTACTAAATAAGAAGCGGTTTTGTGTTGACTTATTCGTCGTCTGAATCGCCCGTTTCGCCACTTTGTAGCGCCTCAATCATTTTATCTATATTTCCGAGCATGAACGCTGGAATATTAGACCAAGACTGTTTTATACGATGGTCCGTAATGCGGTCTTGAGGATAGTTGTACGTTCGAATCTTTTCAGATCTATCACCAGACCCAACCTGGTTTTTTCGAGTGTCTGCATGCTTCTTTGCTTCTTCTTCATCATGGATTTGCTGAAGTCGAGACTTTAAGAGTGCGATCACGCGTTCCTTGTTGGCAATCTGAGATCGCTCTACGGTTGAACGGAACGAAATACCGGTCGGTTTGTGAATGATACGAACGGCGGTTTCTACCTTGTTTACGTTTTGCCCTCCTGCGCCTCCTGATCGTGAGGTTTCAAATTCAAGGTCTGCAGGGTTAAGTTCTACGGTAAACTTCTGTCGAACCGGCATTACTGCAACCGTCGCTGTAGAAGTATGAATACGCCCTTGTTTTTCTGTTGCTGGCACTCGCTGTACACGATGTACGCCAGTTTCCCACTGGAGTAACTTAAAGCAGTCTTGTCCTTTTATTTCTAATGTAAGATCATCTACTTTCTTGCATACCCAGCCTTTCTTTGCTGCAAAACGTTCATACATTTCCATAAGGTTTTCTGCAAAAAGTCCGCCTTCTTCCCCGCCTGCCCCTGCACGAATTTCGAGTACGACTTCGTTAGGAAATTCTTCCTCCTCTTTTTCTTTATCTAGGATTTCCTGAATTTGGCTTTCCAT
>CAZVLM010000004.1:0-19564 GCA_964628065.1 uncultured Candidatus Saccharibacteria bacterium | reverse complement strand
TTTCTTAAGCAAGCTATTTCTTTGAAACAGTTTTCTTTGCAACTCGTGCCTTGAACTTTTCAGCTCGTCCAGCAGTATCCAATGCCTTGTCCTGTCCTGTGTAAAAAGGATGAGTCTGGCTAGAGGTTTCAATAGTAAACAAAGGGTATTCATTACCGTCTGTCCACTTTGCTGTTTCTGTGGTTACCACTGTAGATCCGATCAAAAACTCTACTTTTTTATCAGTCGAGATGTCTCGGAAGATCACTTGTCGATAGGTTGTTGGATGGGTATCTGTTTTCATAACGTTCTCGTATTCTAGCATATTGTAAAATACTTATCAAGTCCCATTTTAAAAGCCCCTCGTTACCGAGAGGCTTTTACCTTAAAAAGGCATTAATTCTATTGTAATACAACTTCGGCCGGCTTCCCGCCTCGCGCAATCCATTCAGAAATAGTCTTCTTTGCGTGCTGAAGCTCTGAAAATTCAGATATTAACACATCTAGGTCGCTCGTTAATAGAAGTACGGCACCGGCAAATGACAGAGGGGCTCTGGTGGATATTTCGCTGAATCGAAATAGTGAAGTGTATTCATCTAACACGAAATGCTCAGCGTCGGTATCAATAGGTAAATCTGATGCAGACTCTAATGCTTTAAGAATACCAAAATCAAACATTTTATCTTTAAACAATAGATCCACAACTTCAAATGTTAAATCGCCCGTAAAAAGGGCTACTTTTCCTGTTTGTTTAAACCGGTTTGTTTTTAGTGCCCCAATCAATACCTCCATGTTTTCTGAAATAGTGCCTGTAAGGATCGGTTTTGCTGCGTTAGCAAGAACATTTATCAAAGCTTTTTCGATAGCGGGGTTATACAAGATTTCCTTGTTAAGCCATGAAAATTTGTTCAATGCTTCATATTCAAGCAGTAAATCTTCAGCGGTGTTTATACCGATCGAGTCTTTGCTTAATAATGTGTTTTTTAATTTATTAAATCTAGCTAATCGTTTTGCGCGTATACTTTTACAACTCCAGAAAACAATACATCCAATAGCTAAGATGGCGAGAATAATAAGTGCGATGGGCATGGTTGTTAAGTTTTTATGAACAATAAAATAATCAAGATGACAATAACACATATTTATTAGTTATGCAAATAATATTACCAAACAAAAAGCCTTATAAATAAGGCTTTCTTTAAACGGGGCTTTATTGAGCGGCTTCAATAATATTAATATCGCCCTGAATTTGGGTAGCAATTTTGATTACTGAATTTCCATAAAACGCATTCGTTACACCAGGAACGTTACATCCACGTCCTGAATAGTATTTACACGCAGCATCTCGTTCAGACGCCTGATTCTGAGCACCAAGATCCTTCATATAAAGCGCGGTAGCCATGATAGCGTGCTCGTAGTTCCAAGGATTTGCATGAGGAACGTTCAATGCTTTTTCAATGCGAGTCTTAAACATCATCCATGTTGATGGAATGAACTGAGAAATTCCCAATGCTCCTCCGTATCCAGAATAGGCGCCGTTAATCTTCATAGGACATGAGAATTGCTGTTCAAGCACATTAAAGCCTAAATCATTCACAATTTCCAAGAAGGGTTTTAAGTCTCGAGTAGGCTTCATAACATTTGGAATAATTTCTCCATTTGAAACTCGTTTTCCTTGAGCAGTTTCAGGATTCACCAATACGCATCCCCCGTCATACTTTCCGTAATCAGATTCTTGTTTCAAAATAGCCAGAATGAAGGCGGTACGTACTCCGGTTGCCTCACTCGCTTCTTTTGCATATTTATATGCTTCTCCGAAAGGAATACCTTTGTTTCCTTTGAATTTGAAAAGTTGTGCACTTATTTTTGCTGCTTGAGCTTTCTTGTCAGCAAGAAGTTTTTGATAGCTTGCCTCCTGGTTTTTACTCTGTGCGAGCAGTGTTTTCTTGTCTGCTTGCTGAGATTCTGTTTTTTTCTTATCTGCCTCGATTTGAAGTTTCAAGTTAGCCTGCTCAAGCTTCTGCTTTTCAAGCGCAGCTTTTTCCTCTGTAGTAGTTGTTCGCACTCCGGTAATAACATTCACCGAATTTTGGAGTGCTTTGTTTATTGTTTCAAAATTGTCCACATCCAAAAAGAAATCCGATACTCGCCTATTTGACAACATCATTTCTGTAAGTGTCGTGGTATCAATTTCATTCTTTTTTCGTAAGATCTGACCAAGCGAGTCACGTTCCCGGTTTAATTTTTCAGAAAGCGTTTCAATTTTTGCAACTTTCTGGGTAATTTGGGTTCCCAACTGCTTAATAATCTGATTTTTAATATCAATTTGTTGTGCTGCTTTCTTAATTAATGAATCAAGAAGTGCTACGTCGCTTGCAATGGTTGAAGATTTTGCTTTTTGAGTATTAAGCTGCTGTTCGGTTTCTTTACTTTCAGCATCACAAATAGCCAAAAGCTTTCTAAGATCATCATCAGACCGTTGGACGGTAAGGTCGAATGATAAGCAACTATCTGCTGAAAATGCAGGAACAGGAAAAATAAGGCTCGAAGCAAGCAAAGACGCAATCGCCATCATTCCAAAGAAGGTGTTTCTCATGAATATTTATTATATCAAAAAACCACCCTTTAGGGTAGTTATCTGTGGATAGCTTATTCTGCTGCAGCTTCTGCATCGGCATCCTCTTTCTTTCCTTTCTTTTCTACTTCGATTGAAGCAAAGTCGATTGGGGTGTTGTCTTCTTCCTTTTCATCAGCAATAACTGAGATAAGGGCAACCACGTCCTCAGCTTCATGTCCTTTGATTTCAACTCCTTTTGGAAGTTTGATATCGCTGATGTGAATCTGGGAATCTGTGTCTGTAAGACCAGAAATATCTACTTCGAGTGACTTTGGAAGGTTTGCAGGAAGTGCTTCAACTTCGATTTCATGCAATGCCTTTTCAAGGATTCCAAGACCTGCCTTAACCGCTGGAGATGTTCCTACGAACTCAAGTTCTACCTTTACGGTAACCTTTGTGTTCTTGTCGAGGGCTAGGAAGTCGGCATGGATTACCATGTCCGTTCGAGGGTCAATCTGGAAATCATGGATAATGCAATCATGGTCTTCACCAGCTCCTGTAATAGTAACTGATGTAGACGATCCTGCCGCTGCCCATGCTTTTTTGAAAGCTTCTCGGTCAACAGAGATAGAAATGCTGTCTTTTACTCCTGATCCATAAATAACCGCAGGGATTTTCCCTAACGCTCGTACTGCTTCTGGTGTCTCGTTTGCAGATCGTGTGGTTGCTTGAAGTGTTGTCATAATGGTACTACTATACAGATTTTGAAAAATTTTGCAAGTTAAAACCCTGAAACGTCAGCAATGTGATATTGGTGAAATTTCAGGGTTTTATTTGGTTTTAATTGCGGCCATTATTGTCGAAGTTCTGATCTTTTTTGTGAACTTCCTCAAGACTGGATACGCCTTCCTTAAATTCTTTGAATGCGTCGCTAGGCGACTTTTTTGTAAAATCATCCTTTCCTATGTGCGCATAAGCCACTATCACATTTTTATTAGGAGAATCAGGGTGAATTTCAAGGCGCATCCTTGTAGTTTTATCGTTTAATATACCGACTGCACAGGCGCTTATGCCGTCTTTTTTAAACGAAGTTCCTTTGGCATAAATTGAAACATTTACACCGTCAATGCTTTTCAGTTTAGTTAAATAGTCAAGCAATTCCTGTTCTTGTTCTGTAAGCGGAGGCTCTTTAGGTTCCGGCGCTTTTTGCTCTGGTTGTTTCTGGTTGTTGTCCGATTCTTCTAAAACATCTACCGCATTGTTGGATGCACCTTCTCTTGAAGGATTTGGAGTCTTCTTAGCCATGGGTTATTTAAATTTAAAGATTAAGGAAAAAATAAAATTCAGTTCATAACCAAAAATACCACAACGTGGTATTTTTGCAAGGAAGTTATGCACTTAACGAACTTCCCAGCCTTTTGCCTTTACTTCAGTATGAACTTTATCCATAACACTGTTTACTTCCTCATCGGTAAGCGTTCGATCAAATGCTTGGAAAATCATACGATAAGCGTATGACGTTCGACCTTCTTTTGAGAATTGATCGAACAGTCGTGGTTCGCCCTGGAGTAGTTCTGTACCGTTCGTTTTAATGATACTTACTAAGTCAGCAACATTGTCAGATTCAGGGATCCAAACGGCAATGTCGCGGGTGGTGAAGGGGTATTCGGACCAAGGTTTGAACTTGTCCACCTGTGAACCACCACCCCCGCCGGCTTCGCCGAGCGACCCCTCCTTATTCAAGGCGGGGTTTTCCGCAAACCGTTCTGTAGTAAGAATTTCCTCATGCTCACCTTTCGCATCAATCCAAGCAATATGCAATTCTTCACCTGTTTTAGTGAACACTCGCCCAACTTCAAAAATATTTGCAGAATTATTTGGAAGCAAAGCTTCATTCTGCTTGTTTACTGCATAAGCAGCGCGCAATCCGTCCAGTAAGTTAGTTCTCAAGAAATCCTTCCCTTTAGGTCCTTTTGCAACTTGATAGTCTCCTTTTTTAACTAAAGAATACGTCATTACTTCGTGATATCCTTTCGCGGCCATCTCAGCTTTCTTTGCAATAATTGCGGAATACTCATCGTTCGATGAAATGGTTTTACTGAGTTCAGGAAGTAAAGCAGGCACGATGTCATATCCTAAATATCTCCCGATTTCGTCTGTGATGTCGTGCACATTGTTAATATCTTTTCGCCATGGCGGCGTAAAAAACGTAACCGTACCGCCATTTATTTCATACTGATAGTGATACGCATCAAAAACAGACTTAATTTCTGATTCTGTAACACTTCGTCCCAGCAATGCTGAAACCTTTTCAAGACTGAAAACTACTGCTTCAGCTTTTTCATACGAATCAGCTTCTTTTAAATTAAGTTTAAACAGCGCAGCGATTTCCCGTGCCATCCCGCGTTCATCCTTTGCGTCATGAGCTCGATCAGGAAGAATTTTAATATCCAACTCAAAATCACCATCAATTTCTTCGACTGATTCTACTTCGAACGCGTGAAAAATAATCTTTTGCTTTAGATCTTCAATACTTGGAAGTGGTTCCTTTATGTAGTTTTGGAGTTTCTTGTAAAAGAATTTCATAGATTTAATTATTTAAATATTTAGTTTTTAGAAAATTTTCGAACGAATTGAGTAATTCAGAGCTTCTTTTAACATTATTCTCGTCAAGAATATTATCTTTTACATCATTTACATTTGTAAATTCAATTCTTCCATTTTTAGGATTAACAGTTAGAATCTCAGATGCTTCGCCGATAGAGGTCGTAAATTCTTCCACTAGTTTTTTCGAATGTTCTACAACCTGCGGCATTTCTTGGGCAATCTGGTCTTGAATTTTTTTATATTCTGAATAATGAGGGTGATTATCTCTTGTGAAGATGTATATGTCGTCCCAATAATTAGTAATTTCTTCCGTATAACCATCTACTGATTCTACTGCCTCTTTACCGAACTTCTCTAAACACTTTTTGTTTGCAGTCTCACGAGCATCGCTTAAAACCTTTCGAAAAATACTATTTTCAGAGTCAAGTTCCACTGCTTCTGTCTCAGTATTAAAACTTATCCATGCCGCATGAGTACCATGGCCATCGCATGACTGAGACGTGTGATATCCTAATGCGTTTAATAATACAATTGTTTCAAAAACACCCTTGTCTATAGGCATTCCCATTGAATCAGTGGTAGATTCTAATTTTTCACGAATAGCTTTGAGCTTTTCTAGCTTATCAGAAGGATTTGGTTTTTGTTCCAAGTCAAATTTCATATTAAAACTGGTTAAGTCTCACATCCCCCTGATAGTATAATCGCACATCAGGAATACCAAACTTAAGCGTCGCAAGACGATCAATACCCATACCAAACGCGAAACCCGATACTTTTTCAGGATCGTATCCGACACTTTTGAGGACAAGCGGATTTACGATTCCTGCTCCCAATACTTCCACCCACTTATCTTTAATCTTCACATCAACCTCGAGTCCCGGTTCTACGAACGGGAAAAAACTTGGGCGAAGTCTGATATCTGTGTCAGGTCCTACAAATCGCTTGAAGAATTCCAAGAGTACACCTTTCAGATGTGCAACTGAAATATTTTCACCAACTAACAATCCTTCCATTTGATGAAATTGCATTTCGTGAGTCGCATCAGTCGCTTCATTTCGAAATACTTTTCCAGGGCAAATAATCGCTACGGGAGCTTTTGAAATGTCGTGTGATTCCATATAACGAATCTGAACCGGAGAAGTGTGGGTTCGTAAAAGTTTTCCTTGCTCTCCGCGAATCCAAAATGTGTCCTGCATGTCTCGCGCAGGGTGCCCCGCGGGAACATTTAACGCATCAAAGTTATGCCACTCATCCTCCATTTCAGGTCCCATTGCGACCGAAAATCCGAGTTCGTTAAAGATGCGCACCATGTCATTGGTAATAAGTGTAAGTGGGTGCAATGTTCCCTGTTTCTGTTCCATAAGCCATAGAATACCTTATTTTTAAGCTTTGTTCGACTTGACGGATTGAGTATTTCATGTAAAATCATTAGGAATCAAAACATCCAACAATGTTGCTAAAAACTTACATTTTCTACGGAGAGCATATGTTTCCAATAATATTCCTTGTAGGAGCAATATTTTTATTCATAGGTATTGTTTCATGGTATATACATTATGTTCACGCTAAAAAACCACCCACACAGGAATGACTGTATGGGTGGAATTTTTATGCAAGTAATTCTTTAAGAATCTTCTGAACGATCGCAGGGTTTGCAGAACCCTTTGTCTCTTTCATAATCTGTCCTACGAAGAACATGAGGGATGCTTCTTTGCCGGCTTTGTATTCGGCAACAACATTTGGGTTTGCATCGACATACTTTTGCGCAAGTGCTTTCAATGCACCTTCATCGTTCTGCTGGATCAATCCCTTTTCATTTGCAATGATTTCTGGATCAGCATCGTCTTTCACAATAATCGCAAGAATATCTTTTACTCCTCGAGAGTTAAGTTTCGCATCCACATTCATTTGAATAAGTTTCGCAAAGGTTTCTACGCTTGGGTACTTAAACGAATCATCTTTTGCAAGGAGACCAAGCAAGTCTGAGGTGATGTAGTTCGAAGCAATCTTAATCGCCTCCTTATCCTTAAGAATTGTTGCAATGGATTCAAAGTATGTACCGAGCTTTTGGTCAGTGACATAACTTTCGATATCTTCAGCCTTAATACCGAAATCATTCGCATATCGATTTCGTTTATTCCATGGAAGTTCTGGAAGTGACTCTTTAAGACTATTCAAGTCGAACATGTCATGCAAGTACATCTTTGGCAAATCGGGATCTGGAAAGTATCTGTAGTCGTTACTGTTTTCCTTCTTTCTCTGCGAGAATGTCGCCTGCTTGTTTTCATCCCAGCCACGTGTCTCTTGTACTAGCTCGTCAGCACGTCCTGCTTCGTACAGGCCAATCATTCGCTTTATCTCATATTCAGCTGCTTTTCCTACCACCGAAAAACTGTTCAGGTTTTTAACTTCTACTTTGGTTCCAAACTTATTTGGATCTGGAGATACCGACACGTTAAGTTCTACGCGCATTTCTCCTTTGTCCATGTTTGCATGGGCAACACCAAGGGTTCGAAGTAACAACTGCAACTCTTTTCCAAAGTTCATCGCAGTATCTGCATCATGAATCACAGGTTCTGTAACCAATTCCATAAGAGGAACACCAGCTCGGTTGAAGTCTACCAATGAGAATTCTCCGCGATCATGTTTACTGTTTGCAGTATCTTCTTCAAGGTGAATGCGCGTAATTTTTACGCCATTAAGTTCACCATTTGAAACGATGGGATATTTGTACTGCGAAATTTGATACCCTTTTGGAATATCGGGATAAAAATAATTCTTTCGGTCGAATTCTGAAAAATTCGCAATATCTCCGCCAATAGCAAGTCCGACTTTGACTACAGATTCAATCGCTTTTTGATTAGGCACTGGAAGTGTTCCTGGGTGCGCCATGCATACCGGACATGTATTCACATTGGGTCGTTCTTCATCAGCGTCATTCTTGCACGCACAAAACATCTTGGTTTCTGTTGCCAATTCTGCGTGTACCTCTAGCCCGATAGTTGTGTAGTATTTTTTCATAATTTAAAAAAGATTCCTGCGCCCTGCATAGCTTCGCATCGAAGCGACGCAGGGAATCATGGGATCATAGTAGCAAAATTAAGGGTTTTGAGGTACTTGACTTGAGTACTATTATATTATATCATTATCAAGACAAATATAGTTATTCAAAAACAAACCGTAACCACCATGAATGATTTCACACCAGCAAAATTTTCTGAGCTCGAAAGCCTGCATCTTAAAGAAGAAGGGTACAAAGTTAACGATACGTTCGCAGTATCATCTGTCAGCCCTGTATCCATAAAGAAATTCGCCGACAAAGAGCAGCCTTACGAGGTTGACCTAGGCGAAGGGCCTAAGCGCTATGCCACTTTCGAAGAAGTGAAAAGCGTAATTAAGAAAAAATAACAAAATAAAAAGAGCAACCTTGGTTGCTCTTTTTAGGTTCGTAAGAATTTAATTAATCCGTCCGAAAGTTCTTTAATCGCCTTATCATCATACATTGATACAACAAAGCTTTCCTTCCCTTTCAAATGCTTAGCCATGGCCTTAAGCTTTTCCTTAGCCGTTTTCTCATCTACTATATCCGACTTAGTAAAAATGATAATCTCATTCTTATCAGCAAGCAACGGATCATGGTTTTTAAGTTCAGCTTTGATACTTGTGTAATCATTCACAATATCATCGGTATCAAGTGCAAGTACATGCGCAATGGCCTTTGTTCGAGCAATATGTTTTAAGAATTTTGTTCCGAGACCTTTTCCTTCTGAAGCTCCTTCGATAAGTCCAGGAATGTCGGCAATAATAAATTCGTAAAATGCTCCTAGGTGCGGATCAAGCGTTGTGAAATGATACTCCGCAACTTTTGATTTCGCGTTCGTAAGTGCGTTGATAAGCGTAGACTTTCCAGCAGATGGAAGTCCCACAAGTCCAACATCAGCAAACAATCGAAGCTGTACATCAAAGTCAGCATCTTCTCCGGACTTTCCAGGAGTGCATTCTTTCGGTGATGTGTTTCGAGATGACTTAAAGTATTCATTTCCCAGTCCACCTCGTCCACCTTTCAAAATTAAAACTTTCTGATCTTTTTCGTTTAACTCAAATGTTTCTCCCGTTTCCTTGTTCGTAAGGGTTGTTCCTACTGGGAAATTCAATACAAGATCTGCGCCGTCTGGACCCTTTCGTCCCCAGTTTCCTCCTGGTTCGCCATGAGCTGCCGCAAAGTCTTTTTTTGTACGATAAAAATCGAGGTATCCGATGTCTGGTACTGCAAATGCATAAACATCTCCACCGTTTCCTCCATTACCGCCTCCGGGTCCCGAAAGAGGTTTTCCTTTTTCCTGTCGCCATCGAACAACGCCGTCTCCGCCGCGTCCTGCCTTAATATAAAGTTTTACTTCATCGAGGAGTGCCATAAGGCAATCATATTACATTAAAACTGCCTTTTTGGCAAGTTCTACAGCTGCTTCTCTTGTAGATGCTCCCGCAAGCCATCTACCTCGATGGCAAAATGTGGCACCAGTAATTCCAGAAACTTTTTCAAGCTCTTCATTATTAAGTCCAGCCCACGCTTCTGGAAACTGAGCCTTCAAATCGAATTCATTATTTTCATCTTTCGGAATTCCTTGAACGTTCCAACTATTCTGACCTGTCCCATATACGCAAAACATTGTATCTTCTTTTTCGGAAAGAATTCTTTTCCATGGACAACTTTTTTGAAGAACAATGATTCTTTTATCTTCAGCTGCCTGATATGACTGTTCTACTATTGCAGCGCCTTCGAATCGAGCTTTTGCCAATATGATTTCATTTTGAATAACCTCCTTTGCAAAGATAAGTACTTTTTTAAATTGTAAATCAAAACTACCCGTTTCATTCCAAGGAACATAAAAAGATTTTATTGCATTCTTAAACAAATATGGTGGTGTATCGTAGTCAGGATTAACTTCATAAAGAGAAATACCAACATCGTCAGCATCGATAGCCTGAACAAGTTTTTCATCTACTTCTTGCCATACTTGTAAATCATTATCACAAAGCGGCATACCGAAATGCTTCCAAATAAGACCTATTGATGCGTACGGCATTTTATTCTCTCGTTCTCCTGCTCCTTCTGGCTGATGATGATCATATCGATGTGTCAAAGGATCATATATTCCACCTACATCAAATACAATATCCGCGGCTTCAATAACTTTTAAATCTCGACTTCTGATCAAATTAAACACTTCTCTTTTTTTAGTAAAATATAAATGCAAAATAGCTGCAGCAAAAACATCGTCGCTATGAAACGGTCCGCTGTGAGTCACAATATTCTTTTTGGGCTTAAGAAATGAAAACATATTATTCATTTGAGACTAATGCTATCTGCGCTGCCTTGATCGCACCTTCTTTACTTGTGGTCCCCATAAGAAATCCGCTTGCATGGCAGAAGAACGCGTCAGAAATTCCAGTTGCTTGGGCCATATCGTTTCCACGAAGTCCCCACCATGATTTAGGCAGCAGTTTTCGAGATTCC
Source organism: uncultured Candidatus Saccharibacteria bacterium (assembly GCA_964628065.1). Taxonomy (GTDB): domain Bacteria; phylum Patescibacteriota; class Minisyncoccia; order Phycocordibacterales; family UBA1006; genus CAIXMG01. The sequence goes on along the minus strand of CAZVLM010000004.1, from coordinate 8,903 downwards.
AAAACTCCTCGAACTTTTGGGACACATTCAACCTTCCAAGTATTATTAAACTCATTTGGGTACACAATATAGGTTGCTCGTGGCAAATCGGCTGCTCTTCGCCAAATGCCTCGTTCATAGTTCTTATCACAAACAAGAATTTCTTTTACTTTAGAAGAATTATAAATCGCGGTAAGTTCTGCAAATGCGCGTTCTGCCATTTCTGCGGCATGAATCATTCTTTTTAAAATACCTCGCATGAACTCAGAGGCCTCCTCAAAATACTTAAGAAGTGTTTCCTGGTCTTTTGGCTCAAACATACTTGGTTCGAACCAAGCAATATGATCACCCATATCAGCATATCCTGCATTATCAAACAGTGGCTTGGGCATATATGTTTGCCCATTATCAACCGCATCCATTTCGCACATAAGTTTCTTGTCGACGAATTCCCAAACAGCTTCGTTTGAACAAAGCTCTCGTCCAAAATACTTCCAAATAAGTCCCGCAGAAGCGTAATAAATGCCATTGTCGCGCATCCCAGCCCGCTCTTTCTGATGGTGATCATAACGGTGCCGAGCAGGATCAAACTCGTCCCCAATATCAAAAACAATGTCACCCTGATCAATGACTTCCCGTTCTCGAGATCGCGTAATCGTCCACGTTTCGCCTCTTTTTGTTAATACTTCCTTAAGTATTGCATACGCAATAACATCATCGGCATGAAAGCCGTTCGCATGGGTTACAAGCTTTATCATGGTTTCATCCTAGCATAAAATGAGGTATAGTTTAAGGTATGAAAAAATCAATTCAACTTTTACTCCTTATTGTAAGCTTAGGAATAGCAACAACTATTGCTCAGGCTGATAATAATTCCGGCGTAACTTTCTCAAATATTACTAAAACAAGTGCAACGATCAATCTTCGAATTGGTGCAGACGAGTTTGCAAATGCCGTAACTAGCCGCCAGCCGGTAAAAATGAAGTATAGAAAAGCTAATGAGACCAAAGAAACAGAGCTTTCGTTCCAATACGGTATTGAAAGCAGTATTCCAACACCAATTACACTTTCAAACTTAGTCCCTAACCAGGAATATGTCGTCCGCATTGGTCATCGTGCCACTCGAACATGTATGAGCGAAGAACTGTGTGCTGCTATCTATACCAAGTACGGAACCCAAGAATTCAGATTTAAAACCGCTCGTGATCCGATTGTAGTCTCAGGAATTACTAAGAAGCTTTCATATGGTGATAAGGCGAGCGAGGTTGTACTTCTTAAGAAGTACTTGTTTCAGAAAGGTTACATGAAATACTCGTCAACGAATTCGTTTGATGTTCCTACACTTGTTGGGGTGATCAAGTTCCAAATGGCGCAAAACTTAGAAACAGATGGTGTTATTGGAACTAGTGGACGAGCGATTATCAACAAAGAGCTTACAATTCAGGCTAATGCTCAATAAGTATGAAAACCATATTCGAAAAAATCATTGACCGCGAAATTCCGGCTGACATTGTTTACGAAGATAACGTTTGTATTGCAATGCTTGATATTGCTCCAGTAAAAAAAGGTCATGTCCTTGTTTGTTCTAAAAAACCCTATCCATGGATTGAGGACGTTCCTGATACTGAGTTGTCTCATATTATGTTGGTAACTAAAAAACTTATTAAGGATATGAAGTCTGGACTTAAAAGAGACTACGTGCAAGTTGGTGTGGTTGGTACAGAGGTTCCCCATTTCCATGTTCACCTTATACCTCATTTGTTAACTGATAAAGTTGAAACCTCGCACCACAGACCACATGATGCGTATGTAAATGACGAAGAAAAGAATATTTATGTAGACCATATAAAAAATCCCCTAATGTAAGGGGATTTTTTTACTTAATCAATTAACAAATGCGCGAGCCATAGGACAATTGAAACAACAATTGATCCAAACAATGCGGCCATGAAATTCGCGATACTGAATCCTGAAACAAAGTATGCTGCTGCCCAAAAGAGGATTGCGTTAAGGATGATTCCGAAAATTCCAAGGGTAATGATGTTAATAGGAATCGTAAGAATTGAAAGTACTGGCTTGATAAACAAGTTAATAAGTCCAAGGACCAATCCTGCGATAAGTGCTACTTGCCATGAGGCAACCATAATTCCTGGTACAAGGTACGCTGCAAGCACTACCGCTGCAGACAACACCAACCATTTGAAAATAAGTTTAAAAATGAACATAAGTTATGAAATATGAGATTAGTTGAATAATGATTCTACTACTGCTTTAACATCGTCCCCATTCGCCTTTCCTTTCAAGTCTTTCATTACTGCTCCTACCAACTGACCAAGCTTTGTCTTGTCATCAGCCCCAAGTTCAGCCTTCTTAGCTTCTGCAATGGGTCGGATTTCGTCTTGAGTCATCATTGTCGGAAGGAACTCTTCAAGAACTGCCAACTCTGCTTTTTCATCTGCGGCAAGGTCTTCTCGTCCTCCTTCTGTGTACTGAGCGATTGAATCTTTTCGTCGCTTAGCCTCTCGAGTAATGATAGTAATAACTTCTTCGTCATTAAGCTCTCCCTGGGGACCTCGTTCAAGGTTTACTGCTTCGTTCATAAATGCCGATGAAACCCCTCGGAGCACGCCTAGGCGTACCATGTCCTTGTTCTTCATCGCGTCTTTTATTGATTCTTTGATGGTTGTTTGTAGTGACATATGGGTACATGGTATCATAGGGCATATGCAATTTGCAATAATTATACTTCTCGTACTCATCTTTTTATTCATGATCTACTTGGTTTTTTTTAAGCGTCAAGAAATTCCGGAAATTAAGCAAGATGACACAGGGCTCAAGCTTATCCTTCAGCAAATGAACGAAATGTCTCGCAATGTCGACGACAAGATGCACAAGTCTTCAAACCTTATGCAATCATCGCTTACGACACAGTTCACGGAATCGCAAAAGCTCATTCGCGAAATTACGCGTGAACTTACTGAAGTTAAGGAAACAGGCAAGCAGGTCATGTCATTTGCTGATCAGCTGCAATCTCTTCAAGACATTTTGAAAAATCCTAAGCAGCGTGGAATTTTGGGAGAATATTACTTAGAAACACTCCTTACGAATACGCTTCCGCCCGGATCGTACGAGATGCAATACAAGCTTGGTAAAAGCGACGATGGCGATGATCTTATTCCTGACGCGGTTGTTTTTGTAAAAAATACTATTATTCCCATCGACTCAAAATTCTCTCTTGAAAACTATAACAAGCTGGTTGAAGAGCGAGATCCTGCACAAAAAGATAAATATGAAAAGTTATTTGTAAACGACTTAAAAAATCGTATTGCAGAAACATCGAAATATATTCAGCCGAATTTGGGAACGCTCGATTTTGCGTTTATGTTCATTCCTCATGAAGCGATCTATTACGACCTTCTTACAAACAAGGTCGGAGCGCTTCGAGAAGAAACAGAAAACTTAATCCAGAGAGCGGCATCTAAGTATAAAGTGATTATTGTTTCCCCTACTAGTTTCTTGGCATACTTACAAACAGTTCTTCAAGGACTTAAGGCGATGCAAATTGAGGAAACGGCAAAAGATATCATTAAACGAGTAGATGAACTTGGAAAACACCTTAAATCGTATGAGGATTATCATGGAAAACTTGGTAACGCATTAGGGACTACGATTAATCACTTCAATGCTTCTAATAAAGAACTTCGAAAGATTGATAAAGATGTTATGAGGATTACCGGCAGTACCATTGGCATTGAGACGTTAGAAATTGCGAAACCAGAGCGGGATGAGGAGTAAAGAAATGATAAAGTTTTGATTTGACTTAATTCATGAATTTGATAAACTTATTTCGTGCTTGATAAGCGAAAGCTTTGTTCGGGCTACGAGCTCTTAAGCCCTCTGAAGCAGGCACAACAAAGAACCCGCCAGCGGCGGATTTTTTGTTAGTCGTTTTCAATGCCTTCCTCGTAGATTTTCTGCTTATCCTGATTGAAATGGTCCTCGTCCATGCTTAAAACTTTAGCAAAGTAGGTATCAAGAAATGCATAAGAACTAGTAAAGTTTTAATAAATGTCCACAATAAAAGAGCGGTTAGCCGCTCTTTTATATTTAGTTTTTCAATGCTAATCAGTAACTGCTGAATTGAAATTTATTACAATTATTTCAATTTGAGCCTTAAGAATTGAAATTTTTTGTTCGGCAAGTTTTAGATGCTGATCATTCAAGCGGTTTACAAATTCTGTGGCCGAACTGTTTTCGTTAATTTTTATTCCTACAGAGTTAAATGCTCCTTCGCAAACAAAGTCATGGGCCTCCAACATCAGAAAAGTGATTTCAAGGTCTTTGGCAAATGAATCAATCTCGGCAAGTCTTGCCTGCTTCATTTTTTTAGCTAAGTCCATCATTATTATAGGAACATTGCCATCGGTCAGTTCTATTTGTTCAAGTCGTTGCTTTCCTTCAGTAATAAAATTCTGCATTTTTTCCTGTAAATTCTTCTTGTCTTGTGGTTTCATTTCTTGAATGTTTTCGGTTATAAAATAGAACGTTTACGCCATAATAATAGCACTATAGTTAATGAGTGTCAATAGTTACAAAACCCAATAAAAATGCTATTGTTTGCACGTTGTTTATCAGCCCGTTTTGCAGGCGTAATCCCCCTTTTAGATCACTCAGCTATGGCGAAGAGGAGCGTTTGGAGAACACTCAACACTATGAAAAAAGAGTTAACAAAGAACTCTGTAACCCCATTCATGGGAGCAGAAAATTCAAACGAGATGAAAAACCTCGTGTTGAATGAAACTATTAAGCCTTTGGAAATCGGCGAATTGATCGAAGGAACCGTTCTTGCTATTGGCAAGATGGAAATGTATGTGGAAATCCCACTCTACGGAACTGGTATCATCTTCGGACGAGAGTTCATGAACGCTCGAGACATGATCAAGAATGTGAATGTCGGCGATATGGTCAAAGGTAAGATCGTAGAACGTGAAAATAGTAACGGCTACATCGAATTGTCATTAAAAGAGGCTCGCCAGGCACTTGTTTGGTCAGACGCTGAAAAGGCAATGAAGTCAGAACAGGCTCTTGAACTTCCTATCAAGGAAGCAAACAAAGGGGGTCTTATCGTGGAATGGCAGGGTATCGCAGGATTCCTTCCTGCTTCACAGCTTCGATCTGAAAACTATCCTCGTGTAGATGATGGTAATAAGGATGAAATTCTTAAGGAATTGAAGAAGTTGGTTGGCAAAAAGCTTTCGCTTTCAATCATCGGAGTTAATCCTAAGGAAGGAAAACTTATCTTCAGTGAAAAAGGCAATACCAAAGAAGACAAAAAGGAAATCATTACGAAGTACAATGTTGGTGACGAGCTTGATTGCGAAGTTACCGGTGTCGTAGACTTCGGAATCTTCCTTAAGGTGGAGAACGGTCTTGAAGGACTTGTTCACATCTCTGAAATCGACTGGTCATTGGTTGACGACCCTCGCTCAATGTACAAATTGGGTGACAAGGTGAAAGCCAAGGTTATCGAAATCAAGGATGGAAAGATTTCATTGTCTATCAAGGCATTGAAGGAAAACCCTTGGACCCGAGTTTCAAAGAAATACAAGAAGGACGACACTGTAACAGGAGTTGTTATCAAATTCAACAAGCACGGAGCTTTGGCCTCAATCGAGGAAGGAGTTTCTGGACTTGTCCATGTTTCTGAATTCGGCGATGAGAAGAAATTGAAAGAAGCACTTTCCCTTGGAAAGTCATACTCATTCAAGATTACTCTCTTTGATCCAAAGGAGCACAAAATGACATTGTCATTCGTGAAATAATCCACGTAAAAAGCCACACATGTGCGGCTTTTTATTTTGTTTTTAATAATACTTTCTGCGGTCATACTCTACGTTTTCCAGAATTTGCCGGATCAATGGAACAGATGGCTTTCCAAACTGCTTTGCAGAAATCTTCTTATAAAATTTCTTTTTGGCCAGGAGTTCTTTCTTTTTAGGCATAGGTTTAAATTTAAAGGTTCAAAAAATACTCGGGATACAAGGCTCCACTTCTGACCCATGAAGCGCATTTCCGAATAAACTTTTCGCTGAAGGCCGTTTCTAATGGAACGCGCAAATGTTTAACTTCAGTAAGCAGGTTTGCGTTATAAAACTTAACGTTATCGTCCTCCTTATAATGAAAACTAATTTCAAATAAGATTTCAGAAGCTTCGTTTTCTCTACAAGCATGTATTTCCACGCTTCTTTTGCTACTACCTTTTTTAACAAAAATAATATCCTCGCTATAAAGTCCTGTTAGATTAAACCCTTTGCTTTTTTCGCCGCGCTTAAAGTTAGACATAATCTCTATATCCTTGGGCAACTTTCCATCAAGACCGTCTATGGCCTTCCAGATTTCTTCTAGTAAATCCTCAACCTTTATTTTCTTACCCATTATCAAGTTTTTTAAGTACAGTTATTTAAAATAAGTTATCATAAGTATTATAAACTATTTAATAAGTTATGTCAATTTATAAATCCGCACCTAACAAAAGTTTGGTACGGATTTATTTGCTACGTTTTGATTCGTTTATGCTTTCAAACCAGTACGAGTTCGTGAGCCGCCTCAGCATCTCCGCACGAAGCGCTTTCAGTGGCTCTTCGTCGGCGGCCTTCACAGCCTCGTCGTATCTGGAAAGCAGCTCATGCTTATCGAGCTTTGAAAGATCTTCAGTGTTTGTCATGCTTAAAGGTTTTAAATTCCCTTAAACCATATCATGCTCCCTACGCATTGTAAACACTCATCGCTTTTTCTTTTCCTTCCTTAAGGATCATCTCAATCCCCTCTTTTACTTTCTGAGAAACCACTTTGAGTACCTCAAGTTCTGCGGGTTCGAATTTGCCGAGAACGTTCGGCTTTACAAACGTACCGTCCTCAAGGGTTTTTGAAATGCCAATTCGAATTCGAATAAACTGTCGACTTCCTAAATGAGTTTCGATGGACTTTATGCCGTTATGACCTCCAGATCCACGATCGAAAGAAATCTTAAACTTACCAAGAGGTAAATCAATATCATCATAAATAACAATCGTCTGATCAGCAGTAAAATCTTCTTTATCAATAAAATACTGCACTGATTCACCGGAAAGGTTCATAAATGTTGTTGGTTTTACGAAAGTTACATCATTAAGCTTTGCGACACCCGCAACAGCGTAAGTATTTCGTGCCCACTCAAGCTCTGGATACATATCGTCAATCACAATCCAGCCCGCGTTGTGGCGAGTCTTTTCATATTCTGTTCCAGGATTTCCCAATCCGACAATTAAGTAATTCATACAACTTTTTATATTATTTCGTCCCGATCAGCATACAGGCGCATAGCAAAATATGCAAGAATGGCTCCTAGTGCAACAAATCCTATCAGAATATACCATTTGTATTGCGACCAAATACCTCCTGCCTCCTTAACTTCAGGTATCGCAGGCGCAGAAACGCCTACTATCGGACTCAACGGCTGAACCTGAGATCCTTCTGCACTATCTTCCTTACCCGCAGTATTTTCTTCATCGGGTATTGCATCATGGTAGTCGGGATATTTTGCAATAACAACTCCACTTGGATTTTTTAACAATGTTTCATCGCCGATGATAAATCCCAACGTCTTACTTGAAATTGACATTGATTGCGACTTCACAATACTGGTAAAAGACGGAATAATGAACTGTTTATCTATGTATTGAATTATCCACCCATCGAGTGCGATATCTTTTGTTGAACTATTATGAAGTATTATACCTCCATCATCTGTTTTATTTTCGAATTCAATCAAAGCCGGAGCAATGGTGATTGTTTTCTTATGAACAGAGTCTGGTTCATCTTTTAAGAGATTAGAGTAGTAGTTAAGCGTTATGGTATAAGTTCCCGGATAATAATAGATGTGGCTTACAGACTGGTTATGATCATACCGATACCAGGCACCATCACCCATAGACCATTCAAATTTACCAGTTACTAAATCTCGTTTACCATCCTGCTTAACAATAACCGTAATCGGAACTGCCACTCCTGCTGTTCCAGTATCGGGTGCGACCATACGTGCCGTAAACACGGGATTTGGCTGAACAAAAAACTTATCTTCATTAGTGTCGTCTTCTCTTGGTTTTTCAGTTGGAGATTCAGAAGTATTTTCAGTATTCTTATTAGAGCCTGTCATTTCAGGTTTCTTTGCATTTTGTACTCCTGGCGTAGGCGTAGCTGTTAACCATACAGAACCATCACGCTGCATGGTGTGTTTAGTAACGTTATCACCTGCCTGCCATCCTCCCGAACCATCTACTTTATCTTCTATATTTCCAAGATTATCCTTCAGTTGAAAATGTTCTCCGGTATTAGACATCGACCCTGTGTAAATAATACCCGCAGTTACTTCTGCAATCGTATCGTCACTGGTACGTTCCATAAGAAAATAGCCAGACCCAGGAACTGATCCAGCAAGCTGAATACTTGGCGAGCCGTCGGTTGCAATAAGTGACCATCCATCCAGCACAACAGAACTTGATGAATTATTATACAGTTCTATCCATTCTGCGTTCGCAGAACTGGTCGTACCCATCCATGCAATTTCATTAATAAGTACGTCCGCATGGGCAAACAACGGGACAAGAATAAGTAGTACTATTAAGATAGTATAAAAGATATATTTCCTCATAAAGCAAAAAATTATGCGAATAAGCATAATTTTTGCATATGACGTATCAAGAATGACCTAAGAAATAGTAAAGTTTAAATAAATATTACTCGAGGACTTTTCTTAAGATATCTTCTGGCACTTCACGAATGGTGGCACTTGCCGTGTAGCTTGGCGCTGGCTTAGGATCTTCTTTTACAGGCACAACAGGTTCTGGAGTGGGTGTCGACTCAACAACAGGTGCAGGCACTGGAAC
>CAZVLM010000003.1:34666-51582 GCA_964628065.1 uncultured Candidatus Saccharibacteria bacterium | reverse complement strand
TTGTACAAACACCTTTTGAGTGCCTGTCTTTGTTGTTACAAAGTACAGACCGTTTTCAGGCAATACCAAGCGAGTCACGTTTCCAGTGCATGGCACCGTCATTACAAGCTGTCCCAAGGTATTGGTTACAGAAATCTCTGAGCCCTCAGTTGGTATATATACTGCCCCCGAGGTTGGATTTGGATAAGCTAAGCGGATGGAGGCAGGCTGTTTTGGCTCCGATAGCACTGTTTCAAAAACCGGAATTCCATTGATTGTTTTTTCTACTACCAATGTGTCAGGTGTGCCGAGTTGGTCGATGGCAAATCCGTTTAGGAAATCATATAATCTCGGATTGTATGAAACCTTAAGGCGCATTTCGCTTTGTCTTGCAAAAATATGCTCATCTGCCAAATACTGCACATCTTTGTTCGCAGTACTAGGGCTCTCCTCGGCCCATAATTGACTGCTGTAGCCTGAAGGTAAGTAATTACCCAGAACTGATACTGCACCTCCTTGCACATTCATAATGTAACCAGGAAAATGCAATTCATTGCCGGTAATCGACGAAATGCCCGCAGGTATCTTTACCTCAACGGTAGGAACTTCTTGTGTACAGGTAATTAGAAACCTTTCAGACATCTTTATGTACGGTTTCGATTTAAAAACCGTACGCGCATTTGTAGCACTCACACCGAAATAATCCTGAATGAGTAACCACATCGAATCGGCGTAAGTAACTACGCCACTGTTTGCAGAATCCCTGAACGCTGTAAAGCGTTGATAAGTATCGGCACCTTGTGGCGTTGTAACGTCCATATAGTACGGCTTTACATAAGAAAATTCTAATGCACATGACGGACAAAGTGTTACCCAACCGCCAACATTCTGTGTGTGCACGTAATTCATCGCCACATCATAATGAGGAGTATTCGCTACCCACAACTGCTTATAGGTGCTTCGGGTTTTTAGATTAAGCCTAATAACTTCACCCCAGTAGGTATGACTGTAAAAATACGGAGCTGCGTCGATCAAGTCTGGATTGTTCTTTAAATCATCTGCGCTTGCAGATCCATTTTGTGATCCACTGAAAGGGATCGTTAGGAAGGGCTCATTCACGTCCAAATCGTATAATTTGTAGCGACCTCTAATCATTACCTCTGAAAGACTATGCAAAGTATCCAGCGTAACAGATCGAATATCGCTCGGAGCAAACCATCCTAACTTCATTAAGATTGATGCGAATAATTCACACTGATCGCCACACTTTCTCGACGACTGGCCATGTAAAGCAGCCATTGCCGAATACTTTTTTGCATAAACGCGGTCAAAAGAGTCTGCGGACCAGGCATTAAAAATACCCTGGCGATGCACAACCATTTCGCTCTTAATCATCATTGCAACGGTGTCCGCCACTGCTTCTTTTTTATCTTCCAAATCTGCATGTTGTGCAGCAATGGATTGTAAGTAATCGAGCAACGCGGAGTCGCTATACGTTATTGCTCCTCTGCCCGGATGTGGATCCGGAACATAGAAGGTTGCAGGGCTCGTGCCCTGATTGGTTATAGTAACACTTATGGTGTCACCGTAGTTAAGGGTTCCATAGGAAGAAAATCCTCCTATGGTTTGTTGGGCGCTCAATAGATAGCACAACAACATGAGTCCTAGGGTTACTGTTTGTTTCATTTTACCAAATTTTAAGTTTATGATGTACTGCTATCTTTTTTATTATATCACAAAAATTAATTAATGTAAACAAATATCCCCAGTGGGGGTATTTGTTTACATACTTTACTCTGTGGGCGCTTCTGTAACCACGGGTTCCAAAACTGGTTCAGTAACAGGGTCTGATTCTTGCTCTATTACTGGATCAGGAGTTGGCTCTGGTGCCGGGTCAATCACTGTTGGCGTTTCAGGGGTAGGATCTTCAGGTGTCACAACACTAGGAGGTGTTTGAGGGTCAGGAGCAGCAAAAGTTCCACTGCTTCCAAGAATGACATCAAGTTGCGATTTCGTGATACATGTTTTCGATCCGTTATCATCAGAAAGGCAAATCTTCTTTACGTTTACTTCGTCTCCATGGAAGACTTTCGCATAAATCTTTTCGATTCCATTAGTACTATCTCCTAACCATAGAGCAAGTTTTTGAAGGAAGGATTGATTAATGGTGCCAGAAATAGACTGTATACTTTCTAGACTTAGATTTAAATCTTGAGTCGACTTAATAAGAAGTGGAATGAATGTCTTGTAATCAACCATCATGTAACCATCCGAACGATGCCCTACCGCTTCAGGATAAAGGGATTGCACCTGTTGTGCCAAAACTCCTGTATGCTGTTTGCTGTTGTCACTAATAATTGATTGATCATAGATGAAATCTACAACTCGAATATCTTTCAATGTATTAATACCGTACGTAGTATTAGCAATGTTTGTTTTTGTTCTTTCATCTGATGGAGCGGTGGTGTCAATGGTATTGGTTCCAATATAGAGCGTTCCAGAACCAGTACTGCTTGTCGTGTCACTTATCTTATTGTCGCCTGTTGGAGATGCTCCTACCATAATTCCATTTTTAAAATAGTTTTCGGCTTCAGCGTCATCAATGTAAAGTCCGTATTCACCTCCCCCGGTCGCTGCGAGCGATTTGTCGCCCATATAAATTCCGTATACGTTAAGCGCAGTAAGAGCTGGGTAATCAGTCCCGAGATTATTTGCACTAGTAAGATTGAGGCCTTTCGCTGTAAGAGTTGCCTCAATTCCGGGCTGGTAAGAAGTTCCCTGACTACCCCCGGAAATGTTAATAGCGTTTGCAGATGTGATTGATCCTGTATTTCTTACAAACGACGTCAGGTTAAGCACTTGCGAACTTTGAACAATTCCCCCGCTCTGCACTACCACTCGGAAATCCGCTCCAAATCCCGTTCCAATGGTTGCACCTGTAGAACGATTTGTTACACTCCCCGTTACTCCGTAAGCCGTGTTAACTACCGCCGAGGCGTTTGTGATTGTTGCCGACCCATCTAATCCTCCCAATGTAACAACCGTTCCTGTTCCGGTTGCAGCCGAAGTAAACTTTCCCCCAAAAAGACTATCAATCGATCCGGTTCCCGCATGATTTGCAAGCGCAATGACTCCCTGAAGGCTTCCTAAGGCTCCTGATGACGTTGCACTTGTGGAAATCGAACCATACAGCGCACTTAATCCTGCTGCACCTGCGGATGTTGTAGCATTGAATGCGCCCCCATCCCAAACAAGAGAAGTTCCAAGGCTTGAATATGAAACACTTGTAGTGTTTGCTACTGCAGTAAGCGTCGACTCGAATGAGCTTAAGTTACGTGTCGTTGAACTTGCCACCTCTTCTGAAAGAACACTTTTCACACGACCTGCAATTTTAAGTGCAATAGAGGATGCGTCCGAATCAGCCTCCCAATTATCTACACCAAATGCCGCATTTCCATTTTTCAAAATCATGAATGCATCCGAAAGAGGGCCAGCACTATTACCAACCACGAACAAACGATCGAGCGCGCTCCACGCAGTGGTGCTTGTTGCCGTATAACTTGTTGGACCTAATCCCACTGCCAATTCTCCGTAAGAATACGCAGGTGCACCAAGCGCAATAGATTTATTTCCGTACGCATCTGCTCGGAATGCAAATGATTCATCGGCATGCGCGTTATCGAAAAAGGCAACAGATAGCTCACCATCTGCAACACCTCCATAAAAAGCAATCGATCCGAATGCATTTGCTTCAGCAAAGCGACCCAGTGCCATGCCGTATGTTCCATTCGCTGTTGCATTGCTTCCTAAAGCCACATTTCCCAATTGTCCAAATAAACCAATCTGAGCTCCGTCAGTTTTTATCATGAAATCCTGGGCATCTGTCGTACCTATAAAATCAGTTCCCGGAGTCGTTCCACTGTTACCAGCAAGAGCCCAGCCTGACCCTCCCGAAGGTGGTGTTACGAAACAGTCATATGGGTCACTGTTGGCGATCGACTCTCCAGGATTACATTCAGGATCAAGTGTTTCTGCAGGAGCATATCCACCAGATGATGGTGGGGCCGCAAAAACAACAAAGCCGTATCCGACAATAGAAAGGAGGGTAATAATAATTGAAACTGTTTTTTTGGAGAATGACATAATTTATACGTATGATTATATCATGCAATCAAAAATAATCACTACTGCAGTGGAACACAGTAACGTTATCCACTATCTAATACTTGGAAAGTTTTTTCGCAGAAGTATGCAACATCCATATTAAAAGCAGGTTCGAACTATCATTCTTGATAACAAAAACACCTTATGGGTAAGGTGTTTTTTCATTTGCTCGAGCAACTGAGACAGATTAGAACTTACATTCTCGAGGAGAGTCACCATATTTTCTTTACGACTAGACTACCGTCGTTCCTGACGGAAGTGTCAATATAAAAATCTTGATGTAAAGCATGCTTTACATCTCTACAAAAACTTGCTACGATTATTCTATGACAGAACGAATCATTAGCACCGTCGCTCAGTTGCGTGCGCAAAATAGTACTACCCAGGAAGAACTCGCTGATGCGGTAGGCGTCAGCCGACAAACTATCATCGCACTTGAAAAGGGAAATTATACCCCATCACTATTGCTCGCATTAAAAATTAGTCATTTTTTCAAAATGCCCATTGAAAAAATATTCAAACTCTCTTATGAAAAATAACCTCAAAGAAATCATCTCAATGGCAGGTCTTGTTATTATCGCCATACTCCTCATAAACCCATTTCATTTTTGGATGCCCGATATGATGGTAATAGCTATGCTTGCCGTCATTCTTGCGCTCTTTGGAATATTCGCAAGTCTGGTGCTTCGCGAGCAAGGTGGCGATGAGCGCGACAGTGCGCATCGATCACTTGCAGGGCGTAATGCATTTTTAGCAGGATCAACAACTCTTGTACTTGGGATTATTATTCAGGGATATCATCACAACGTAGACGTATGGCTTATTATTGCCCTTGTGGTAATGGTTACTGCAAAGATTGTGACGAGGTGGTGGGCTGACAAAAATTTATAATGTGTCGCAGTAATAATTACAATGTAAAGTTGACTTTACATTGTAATTATTTTGTTTATACTTGTTGTGTTGCCTATTAACACCTTAATTACATTTTATTTTTATGAACAAAACAGTTTACTTTATTATTGGAGCACTTGTAATCATTATCGCCGTTGTTATTATTATTGGAGCAAGTAACAAGAAGAATGACTCCATGATGCAACCAGCTGCCCAAGACACTATGATGAAAAAAGAACCAACGGCTCCAGCAATGATGGATACTACTAAAATGAAAGCTACCTCTAGCGATACTATGATGAAATCGGACGCGATGATGGAAGTAAAATAATTATGATCCTATTTATTACGTCATTTGTTGCAGGAATTCTGACCGTGCTTGCGCCGTGCACTCTGCCCTTCCTTCCAATTATCGTAGGCGGCTCGCTTGATGGCAAAGTAAATATGCGAAAAGCCCTCACAGTAGTTCTGTCGCTTGGTATTTCTGTGATTGCTTTCACATTAATTTTAAAAGTCAGCACTTTGTTTATCGCAGTTCCTGAAAACGCTTGGAAAATTATTTCGGGTGGGATTATTGTCGCCCTTGGACTTGTAACCCTATTTCCAAAATTATGGGAATGGAAATGGATTGCAAACATGAGTATTCGCTCGAACAAAATCCTTGGTATCGGAGACCAAAAGAAAAACTTTTGGGGTGATGTTATCGTAGGAGTATCGTTGGGACCAGTTTTTTCTACTTGCAGTCCGACCTATTTCATAGTTCTTGCCACAGTCCTACCTGTGAACCCTATTCTCGGTCTCGTATACTTATTAAGCTACACAGTTGGCCTTTGTATTAGTTTGCTTATTGTTGCGTTTCTGGGACAAAAAATACTTGCAAGGCTCGGGGTCGCAGCTGATGCTCGAGGAATATTCAAAAAGGTACTTGGGATGGTATTCATTCTTGTTGGAATTGCTATTATCGCAGGATTCGACAAGAAAATCGAAGCCGGTATTACAAACAGTAGCTATTTTGATGTAACCAAGGTTGAACAGAGGCTTTTAAAGAAAAACGAAGATCCTGTGGTAAAAAAGCAAAGTTCCGAACAGGGCCTTTCGGTGATTCAAAAAAGTATCAGATACAAGCGACCACCTGAATTATCATCTATTGACGGATACATTAACACTGAAGGTAAACCTATTACACTCGCAGAACTGAAAGGCAAAGTGGTACTCCTTGATATTTGGACGTACAGCTGCATTAATTGTCAGCGAACGCTACCCTATGTTGAAAATTGGTATGAAAAATACAAAGACGACGGATTTGTAGTCATTGGGATCCATACGCCAGAATTCGCGTTTGAAAAAGTGCAATCGAATGTAGAAAAGGCTGTGAAAGGCTTTGGACTCACCTACCCAGTCGTGCTTGATAATGAATACGCAACATGGCGCGCACTGGGAAATCAATATTGGCCCCGGAAATACTTAATTGATTCGGATGGATTCATTGTCTACGACCATATCGGTGAAGGAAATTACGAAGAAACAGAGGAAGCTATCCAGAAAACTCTTGAGGAGCGCGCATCAAAATTAGGAACCAACCTAGGTGTTCCAAAAACATCTGAGCCATCGAATGTAATATCGGTTGATATGGGCAAGGTCGGCTCGCCAGAAACCTACTTCGGATCTGATCGGAATGAATACCTAGCAAATGGAAAACAAGGAGTCACGGGACCACAAACACTATCAATTCCTCAGACGATTGCACCTAACAGGCTTTACCTGGGGGGTTCATGGAATTTTAGTCCCGAGTATGCTGAAAATACAGACTCCGCAGAAATTAAATTTGGCTTCCATGCAAAAAATATTTACATGACCGTTGGTTCAGACCAGAGCATTACCGTTTCGGTCTATCGTGATGATGTTTTTGTAAAAAGCATTACCGTAAAGGATGAAAAGCTCTATACACTCCTTGAAGAGGTTGATTATGGCGACCACACTATCACCATTAAAATACCTTCCGCTGGATTAAAGGCGTTTACGTTCACGTTCGGATAGTCTGGTGGATATACTCGATTAACAAAAAACTACCCGATCGGGTAGTTTTTTGTTTTTATCTGATGTCTCGTGCGGGATAACCTCGCACGACTTGGCTCCGAACCTTGGACGATTTCCGAATGGCTATTATCCAAGAAATGGCGGCTTAATGAGATAGTCCACTGTACCCTGGATTCGTGCTTCAAAATCATTTGAAGTGTCCACGAAATGCAAATTGAATTCTTGGCATTCTTTTTCAAGCTTTTTGCTTCGCTCTATCTCGCCTTGGACCAAGCCTAATACGTAATCGTCTGACTTATCCGCAATCCAGTTATTTGCCCCATCGCCAAATGTTCGAATCTCTCCAAGTTTCTTTTCAGGTAAAGCGTTCGGGTAACCCAAAAAGCACGCACGAATCAAATTCTTATATTTTTCATCCTGTATTAACTCATTCACATACTTAGGATAAAGAGAATCTCCTTCAATCACAAAGTCCTCTCCCGTATCCATAATAGTAGTAAGCACCCCTTTGGTGTAAGACCACATTTTCTCAGCGACTATATGGCTCGGATCGTTAGCGCTTATGCCAAATTCGGGCAGACCCCTGTGAAACCCCATCTTAAGGTAGTCCAGTGAAAAATAAGAAATACCATACTGCTTCAACAGCATATGCGTAATTTTAGATTTACCTGAGCGCGAAGCTCCACCGACGAGGTATAACATGAAAAAAGTATATCATTTTTGTAAAAGAAAACACCTCTTTCGAGATGCTTTCTTTTGTTAGGCTCCGAACCTTGGACGATTTCCGAATGGCGATTATTCAGGAATCTAGGCAATGAAAAATCCCAACATAGCTTAGCGGTTGGGATTCTACTTTTTTGCAATAGAAACTATTTCTTTTAGCTGGGCATTATTTCGCCTAAGATTACCAGAACTATGGCAGTAACCGCTATTGCTGCTACTGCATTGCCTGTTACACCTTCGACAATTACTCCAACAATTCCAGAAATAAGTATCCTCGCTATTCTTTTTTTATCCATATAAAGGACGGTTTTATGCCCTGTGACAATGATAGCATATATGTAGCTAATTGTCAAGTGGTTCTTCTTCTAAATTAGCCTGTAAATTAAAGGTTTTCTGCTATAATTCCCCTATGGACAAATCTGATTCCGATATCATTTCAAAAGCATTTCAAGGCTCCCTGTCAGAGGTGATAGGTCAAATACTCCCTATAACTGACAAGGGGATTACTAATCGTGTATATGTAATCACTACGATAAGTGGGGAAAAATATGTAGCACGGTTGAATGACCTTTCGCATTTTGAAGAGTTTAAAAAGGAGCTTTGGGCATCAAGTAAAGCTCGTGCTGCAGGTGTAGTAACTCCACAAATACTTAAAGTTGAACTAGGTGCAGAGATTACATGTTCAATCCAGGAATATATTGAAGGAATCCATGGGACAGAATACAAGTCTGTATTAAAGATATGGTACGACCTGGGATTGAATGCTCGACTCATTCATTCTATTTCTACCAATGGTTTTGGTGACCGTATAGATGAAGAAGGAAATTTTCAAGGTTCATGGGACAAGTATTTGGACTACAATATCGAAAGCCTTATGGAAGCTGATTTTTTAATACAAGAAAAGATTCTAACCCAAGAGCAATCTGTCAGAACCAGGGAGCTATTCGAACAGTTCAAAAATTGCACCTTTGCGTTTGGTTTAGTACACGGCGACTTATCTCTAAAAAACTCTATCGTTGATAATCAAGAAAAAACTTGGATTATTGATTGGGGTAGCGCACATTCACATATTGTTCCCCACTATGATTTTGTTGAAATACTACAAAGCAGTATTGATGCTGACAGTGAAGAATTTCGGAGTTTTCTAAAGGGGTACGGATACACCATGGGAGATTTTGATAAAATTTCAAAAGAAGTTTATTCTCTGATGCTTCTTCGGGCGGTAGATAAAGTGAGGTGGGCAAAAGATAGAAGACCAAAATTACTAGGAGCGAAAATAAATACTTTGAAAAAAGTACTGACTATTTCCGCATCATTATTTTAATTAGGTTCGAACTGCTAGATTTGGTATTGAAAAACACCTATGTAAAATAGGTGTTTTTCATTTGCTCGCACGGCTGCGCCAGATCAGAACCCTGATTATCGAGGAAGAACACCATCATTTCTTTATGACGAAACTGCCGTCGTTCCTGACGGAGACGTCGGAATAGAAACTATATTTTGATTGCCTCAATAATCATCTTCATTGGGAAGTCGGAAATTCCCTGTACTGTTTAAATTTAGTATAATCACCTCATGACTGAATTCATTAATGGGATGGGCCCAACCTCCCCAGAAACAAGCATAGAAAATAAAGAAAAAAAGCAATATGATAAGGATTTTTTTGATTTGCAAATACAATTTGCAAAAAAGCTTTCCGAGGTGAGCGGAATACCTTTCCCAGAATTACTACTCAGTCATACAGGCCTGTATCACTTCTTTAAATTAGGGAAGGTTGTGGATGGTAGTAATCCTGTTTGGCGAGAATTTATTTCACAAGGAGATCAAAATATGACTGAAAGAGCATACGATCTTTATTTGCAAGTTCAAAGGGCGCGCGAGTCGTCTCCTGAAAGTAAAAAACCACGCCGTATGCACTTTGGTTGTTTCCAGCATGACTACAACGAACAGGAAAAAACAGTAGACCTCCACTTTGGTAATACGGAAAAAATGGGTAGCCCGTTTGACGATATAGGAAAAAGAAAACAGGAACTAAAAGATATGTTTGAATACATAAAGGAACATCACCCAGAGGCGAAGTATGTGCGAGGTGATTCATGGCTGAACCATTTAGACAAATGCAAGGAAATTTTCCCTTCTGAATATGCTGCACATCTGGAGCCTTCTGAGACGCCGTATCTGGCACTATCCACATGGGGCCAATTTTTGAACAGAAATCATGAAACTAGACCCGAGGCTTTTGATTCTTTCAAGCAAAGATTGCAAGCGGCTAGAACATGGGATGAGGTTTTAAAAAGTATTCCTCTAATGTCTCTAAGATCAAGCACTAGTATAGAAAATTTCTACAGGGACTTAGGAATTAAATAGGGAAAGGTTAAGCTGCCCCACAGCTTTACTCCGCCGAGAGCACAAAAGACCCTTTCGGGTCTTTTGGTTTGGTTCCGAACCTTGGAAGAATTTCGAATGGTAGTTAATCAAGAATATACTCCCATCCCGGCTGCCAAGACTTGGTTTTCCGCCAGTCGCTTGCGAATGCTTCTTCCCAGGTTTTTCCTCTGAGAAGTACATCTAATGCGAGCTGAGGCGCTTTGTGACCAACAATTGCTACATGCTTACCGTCATAATCTTTCTTTAGGTCTTTCAAGAAGTCGGCTATTCGTTCCTTGACCATTTCATAACTTTCGCCATTTGGCATAGGTGTTTCGATGGACTGCTCCTGTAGTGGCTCAACAATGTCTGAAGATTTGGCATTATAGTCTCCGTAATTGCATTCTCGTAGCCGAGCATCTGGAACAACATTGAAAATACCACCCCAAGTTATATTTGCCGAATCTACCGCACGTCTTAAGTCAGATGGAAAAACCACATCAAATACTTGACCTGCTGTTTTTTCTCGAAGTTCTTCAGATTGTTTTTTGCCGAGCTCAGATAATTCAACATCTGACCATCCTGAAGAAATATTCTTTTCATTATCTGTTGTAGTGCCGTGCACGAAATAAGTTATTTTTACTGACATAATAAAAAGATTATATCACAGGTTCGAACTGTCATTCTTGGTAAAAGAAAGTACTCGTATTTAAGAGCGCCCTCTAAGGCTTGCACGACTATACCAGACCAGAACCCTGACTATCGATGGAAGAACACTACTATTTCTACAAATTTTCAAGAAATAGTAGTGTGAGCCCAGAATTTAAATATAACCACCTAATGAATAATTAACTTTACTTTTTCCAAATCCTCTATAATTCTCTGACATCTGTCAAAATGATCAAAGAATACTTGTTCCATTTTTTTGATGTATAAATCTATTTTTCCCTTAATATTTTCTGTAAGTCTTATAAATTGTTGCGGTGTTGTAGAGTTTATTAGTTTATTTTGTACAAAATAATCTGTACATTTGAGAGAAACATCTGTCATGAATTTATAGAAAATCCAACTACATGTGAGCTGATTTTTAAAGCTTTTAGAATATTTAAGAAACGAATGAGGCATATCAATTTTTGCAAAATACGTATCAATAAATAAATTTTCTTCGATTTCACTTAACTTATTTTTAGGTTGTTCATGTCGAAGTTTCGCTGCGCACTCTAAAATAGTATTCATTTCTTTCGAAAAAATACTCCCTAGTTTATTTTCAATATTATGTTTATTCTCTCCAAAACGGCTATTCTTTTTAATATCAAGAAGACCACACACATCATTAAGCACGTCTTCTAGTCTTTGGTAAAAGTCCAGCAATAAATGAGTAGGTGATTTGGTGTTTAGATGTAACGGAAACTTATTCCATAACTCCATTATTCTTTTTAAATAAACCTGCATTTCTTCCTTATTATTCATTGTAATTTTCTTTTTGACTTAATTAATAAATATGGAAATTGAAAAACTCCCACCTTACTATCCATTAATTAGCAAGGTTGATTCCTTGAAAATCTTCTAGATAACAAAGTCGGAGTCTTTCTCTCAACTCTTGCTCGAACAACTGCGTCAGATTAGAACTCACATTCTCGAGGAAAGTCACCATATATTCTTTATGACGAAACTACCGTCGTTCCTGACGGAAATGTCGAGGAAACAAAAACCCCTAATTCCAGTTTTAAAATAAACTGGAATTAGGGGTTTACTTAATAATTAATTGATGCGGGAATAATAATAGAATGCTTGCGACTATCCATCAGACTACGAACTAAGAACAAATCTTGCCCACGTCCCTGCAAGCCCCCTGAACAGTCGTCTTCTAACGAAAGAAGGACAATCGTGTCTATGTCTTCAAGTTTGAATAGAACAAAGGTCTCCGTCTTCCACTTTGTTAACAAGGCTTTGTTCTTTTGGCAGAATTTAACTATTTGATGCTGGCTCAAACAAAGCTCTTCAAGGGTAGCTCCCGAACGAAGAAATAAGCTTTTTGGGGTAGAACTTCTAGAGCCCTCTTCCCTTGGGTAAATATTTACCGCCATTTCCTTCGTAGGGAAGCACGTCTTATTAGACAGAAAGCTCGATTCAAGTTTTTTATCAGCTGCTTTACCAGATCCATAGACGGCTACCCCACTAAATATTCCCTGACTAGTTGAAAGTGTTTCGGTTCCATCGCACTCATCAATGATAAGTGGTGTTTTGTTACTAGGTGTTCCCATTATTACAGTTTTAAAGGATTAAAAGTAGTTATACGTTCAGTATCGATAATAGCACAGTTAGTATCGATTGTCAAATTATTGTCCACTATACCCAATATCCTCCATGTATTGAATAAGCCCAAGCCCCTCAGCAACCTTCTGTGATTGTATATTTGATAGCTTATGAGTATAGAAAGGAAGTTTTCCTTTTTGTTGAAGGTTATGCGCCCATGCAAGAGTAACTTGTCGTGCATATCCTTTCCCTCTGTATTCTTCGAGCGTTCTAACCCATGACTCTGCTGACAAATCATCTTCCCGTGAAGAATTGCAAGCAGAAACAATTTTACCATCGCATATAATTGCAAATACTTCGTGCTTGCTTTCACTTAGTCCTTGCTCAAATTGTTCAAGAAGTGTTTTATTTTCATGGGTATCGAGAAGGGTAACATCCGGGAAGTCCTGTACGCTTAGGTTATATGGGAAAATATAGCTCAACCCCCTCCACTCTTCTTGGTCTGACGGAATAGACAGAATCTTTTTAATTTTTTCAACTTCTATAAAGACATCTGCCGTGGGAATACTATCAATCTGCTCCTGAATATCTTTTGGAACATCTTCACGGTAAAACCTCCGGATGGAACCGTTGGTAAATTTAGCTGCATACAAACGAGAAATATCATCCGGGTAAGGCCCTTCGATTCTTGTAAGTAACCCTCCAGGTGTAACGGCCATACACTCCAAGTGAAGATGAGTTTTTAGTATGCTATCAAAATCAAGTGAATTGTCTCTTTTCATATGCAAGCAGTATAACATTTACCTGTGTGCACTCTAGTTTGTAACAGGTGTTGTATCAGGCACTTTTTTTACATACCTTAAAGGAATACGTTGCCTTGAGCCACTATCTAAGCCGATTCCCCAGCCAATATCAGACCCACGATCTTCATATAACGCAAAGCAAGAATTAACTACATCGCCCGTATGCCACAGAGTTGTAGTTACAGCAACTTCCTTGCCAGAAGAGCAAGTCATAAAGTCCCCTCCGTAAGCACCTCCTATACACTCAAATCCTTCTTCATTAAAATCTGCAATGAATTGATATTTCCCAGGAAGCGGTTTTGCGGAAGACGTTTGCATTTCTTGTGAAGTCGATGGTGTACACTCCATGTCATTTTTTGCTTTTATATCATTCTGAGCAAAGATATCTTGAGTATCACGAGGGTTCTCCTTATAAAATTTATAGCCACCAACGATAAGAGCGACTGCAATCAAAGTTAGCACAACAAGGATGTTTTTATTCATACAGAAACATTCTATCATAAAAGAAAACACCTCTTTCGAGATGTTTTCTTTTGTTGGGCTCGCACGACTGCGCCAGATCAGAACCCTGATTATCGAGGAAGAACACCACCATTTCTTTATGACGAAACTACCGTCGTTCCTGACGGAAGCGTCGGAAACCCTTGATTAATTATGGCTAATGCACATGCCCCACTTCATGCGGGACCGCACTGGTTTCGATTTTCGCTATCTGATGATGATTCTCGCTTGCAGGGATTTTATGTGCGATATAGTACAGCCCTCCAGCCAGTATTGCCGCTCCAACGACCATAAACACAACTCTTTTTAGCGTTATTTGGGTCTTATAGTCTCTGACTAAGAAGGCAAAGTACCCAACCGCGATTCCGATAGGAATAAGGAATGCTGCATAGGTTGGGCCGTCAAGATAATGTTGGGTTCCACCGCTCACCATACCAACACCAATTGACAAGATAACGGAAATGATAATGAAGGTGGTGATTGAGTTCGCATCCTCTCTCTTTTCCATAAGCGTTCCCGCAATAAATGCAATGATGCCTAGGGCAACAAGAATGATGTACCTCAGGTAACCTCCTCCAAGCGTTCCTATGTGGACAATGGAACCAGAAATAAGTCCCACTCCAACGTACCGCAAGAGATGTGACGCGTATGCTTTTTCGACAAGTTGTTTTTCAGATGCGTGTGGTTGATGAGTCATGACTTTCAATAATACCATTTATTTAAAACAAAACCCCCTTCGGGGATTCTGCTTCTATTACTTGTTTTGATAATTTATTACTATCTTATCTTTATCCCGTAATATCGTATTTTCATACGTATCTACCTTTTTACCATTGATGGTAACTACCATATCGGAATTCTCATCCACTGTTTTATCAAGAAGCTGTGTACTTGAAAAATTCTTTCCCCAGACTGCAAAGAAGTCACCAAGCGTAAAGTCTTTTTTAATTGGAGCTTCCACATGAATAACGCCCTTCTCGTCATGAGTATGAATGGCAGTCATACCCACATTGGTAACTCCTAGATTATTCGGTACGGATACTTCTTCACCATTCACAAATATCGAAAGTTCGGGATGAATATGATATTCGGTTGCCATATCAGTAGTTGATCGCAATGCAATCTCCCGAGTGGTCATTGTTTCAAGATCCGACTTCGCCTTTCGTTTCGCAGCTCCGCCCCAGTAAAAGAGCCCTCCGACCAACGCTACGATTATAGCTCCATAGA
The DNA here is from genome assembly GCA_964628065.1 of uncultured Candidatus Saccharibacteria bacterium. Classification (GTDB taxonomy): domain Bacteria; phylum Patescibacteriota; class Minisyncoccia; order Phycocordibacterales; family UBA1006; genus CAIXMG01. The sequence continues at coordinate 36,634 of CAZVLM010000003.1, read as the reverse complement.
TAAATTTATTCATGTTAGTTATTTGTATTAGCTTTCCAAATAGTTATTCCATTTGGCTTTTCTCCTACAGGTATTTGAGTAATCTCTCTTCCTGTTTCGGTGTCGACCACGGAAACAGTGCCTCCTTCTAGGTTTGTTACATAGACCCTGTGGTCATTATCACTTACAACTACTCCGTGTGGTGCAGTTCCTACAGCAATGCCTTGGATTATCGTCTTTGTTTCAATATCTAGCTTATACAATTTATTGTTCGCTGGCCGATTCTGAAGCACCCCTTGATCTGCAATGTACACAAAGCGAGAATTCGCCGTGGGATAGAGCTGTACGGGCCCCTGCGCACCGTCTGGCAAAGTAACATACGCAATGGACTTTTGAATCGTATCGTAAATAGCAACGCTTTTTGTATCATAGATTGAAACAATTACATTCTTACCATTTGACGTAACAGCTGTCTGCACCGCAGAACCATTAAGCAATTTAACCTCATTTGTTCCACGAGCAAGATCTATGATTCCAATCCCTCTGCCTTCCATAAGGGCAACGTATGCGATGTTGCCATCGGGAGAAAGTCGTAATCCATGCGGACCACTTCCTTCAGGTAACGCAATGGTGTCCTTAACCAGAAAATCATGAGCCCCAATTTTGTAGATCATGCTTGTTTCTTGCGCCACAACAACAGCAGTTGCCCCGTCTGGAGTAAACACCACATGGGATAAATGCTGACCAGCACCCAAAGGTATTCGCCTGACCACCGTATCACTTTTGGGATCAATAACAATTACCTGATCACTAACCCGCATATTCATTCCTTCATGTCCCTCATTGGCATAGGCAACAGGAATGAATCGAGCACTGTGTTTTTCCATTCCAGCATTAGCAGTTACCCATACAGACTTTCCGTCAGGAGACGCCTGTACATTATGAGGGAGATAGCTAACGTTATTTTCCTTGTCCGCCAGATCGATCACTTTCAGCGACCTGTTTGTTGACGGGTCAATAACATTAATAGCACCATCTCCTTCAACTGCCACATAAATCTTCTCTGGAAGATTGGGCTTTATTGAAGAGACGGAACTATTTTTTACAAGGACAAGAACCCCTACGAACACAAGAATAAGAACCCCGCTTATGAGATATGTCTTTTTCATAAAAACTACTGTGACGTAGCCCCTACATACTCTTCACCATACCAAGCCTTGAGCCATGCCTTCATCTGGTTAATTTCACTTGTCTGTGCCGAAATGATGGCGTTCGCCATGGTTTTAATTTCCGCATGTTTTGCGTTCGTAAGAGCCGCTTGTGCCATAGCTACCGCACCTTCGTGGTGCATGATCATTTCTGTGATAAATGCCTTGTCGAAAGCGTCTCCTGTTTTTCCGTTCAGTCCAGACATCATACTGTCCATAGCACCATTCATGCCCATCGTACCGTTGTGCATCATTGATCCATTACTCATCATATGCGACCCTGCCGTAATATTTGTATCTGATGATTTGTTAGAGAAAATAAGCCAGCCAGCAAATACCCCAATGATTAGGAAGGCTACACTCAAAAGAATTGCATTGTTTTTGTTGTTCATACATTAAAGAAAGTTAATTGGTTAAATAATATCTTAAGATCAGAACATTACGGGATCTTGGGGTTAAGTATTCCTTGTGAAAATAATTCTACATAGAGTGAAACTTGCCGTTCGGGTCTGCGCCGCACTACTGCAGGCGGACTATGGTTAATGGTTATTGGCCAACGAATGGAAATTGCAACAAAGATCATGAGGAGCAGAATGGTTGGGAAAATAACATTCATTGTGCGCTGCCACGCAGTGATATGAGAAAACACATCCATGGAACACATCGCGTGCTGCCCTGCCGCATAAGGACAATCTGACATGGGCATTCCGTGTGACGTATGTCCAGCAATTATAAATAAGCTGAAAACACTCAATGCAATATAGGCAAAGGTTATCAATAT
>CAZVLM010000003.1:17178-34566 GCA_964628065.1 uncultured Candidatus Saccharibacteria bacterium | reverse complement strand
CAATTATAAATAAGCTGAAAACACTCAATGCAATATAGGCAAAGGTTATCAATATACCCATTACTACTTTTGAATGTTTAACCTGCATAAATAATTTTTTATATAATCTCTCCTTTCTTCTCGAGCATCATGTGATGAATGGTTGAAATTGCGATCCAAATGGCGATCAGCACCAACAATCCAGAACAGAAGAGCATGTGTTCGCGGTTAATTCCAAACACGAGAGCGTTGGGACCCATAGAAACAGCGATGAGGGCAACTAAGATACCCGCAAGGCCTACAATGACATTGATAACGTGAAATAATTTTGATAGTTTCATAAAAATAAAAGATTAAATAATAACTTCTTATAATTTCTGCCGTCTCAACAACACGGCATTGATCGCGACGATCACGGTCGAAAGCGACATGAACACCGCGCCGACTGCAGGGTTCAGGAGAATCCCCCAGTGATACAGCGCACCTGCCGCAATCGGAAGAGCAACGACGTTGTATCCCGTCGCCCAGAAGAGGTTCTGGATCATCTTGCGATACGTGAGTTTCGACAATCTGATAATCTTTGGGATGTCACGCGGATCGCTTTTCACAAGGACGATTCCCGCTGATTCGATTGCAACATTCGTACCTGCACCGACCGCAACCCCAAGGTCTGATTGCGTAAGTGCTGGTGCGTCGTTTACCCCATCACCGACCATTGCAACTTTCATCCCTTGCGACTGGAGCAGTTTTACTTTCTCTGCTTTTTCACCTGGTAATACGTGAGCAAAATACTGATCGAGTCCAAGCTCACTTGCAACCCATGCCGCAACATCTTCCGCATCGCCTGTAATCATCGCCGATTTGATCCCTAATTCCTTGAGTGCCGCAATCGCCTCACGAGATTCGGGACGGATAACATCAGCAAGTGCAATACTTCCGATCAGTTCACTACCTTTTACCACATGGACGACCGTCTTTCCTTGCTTCTCGAGACTCGAGACCTTTTGCTGGTATTCCTTTTGAAGTGTTGCCCCAAGGTCTTGCACCAAAGCTATGTTTCCAATTGCGACCGAGACTCCATCGATCATTACCCTTGCTCCTTTGCCTGCGATTCGTTCAGATGCAGTTGTTGAGAGAAGGGTAATATTTTTTTGTTTTGCGTCGCTTACTATTGCTTTCGCCAACGGATGTTCTGATTGACTGTTCACCGATGCTGCAAACTGGAGCACTTCGTTTTCACGATGGTCATTTGCCGAAAGAACAGTATCGACCCCGAACTCGCCCTTTGTCAGTGTTCCTGTTTTATCGAACAAAACAATGTCGATGTTCCGGGCCGCTTCAAGCGAAAGCCGTTTGCGAATCAATAATCCATTTCGTGCACCCATCGTCGTCGAGATTGATGCAACTAGTGGAATCGCGAGACCTAATGCATGAGGACAGGCAATCACGAGCACTGCAACCATCCGTTCAATCGAAAAGAATGCTCCTTTGCCAAGCGCAAGCCAAACAATGACAGTAATTATTCCTGATGTAACCGCGAGAATGGTGAGATAAAACGCGGCGCGATCTGAAAGCAACTGAAGGCGTGACTTGGATGTTTCAGCATCGGCAACCAGTCGCATAATTCCTGCAAGAAATGTTTTCTCGCCAATATTCGTAACTTGAACCGTAAGACTTCCATCGCCATTGAGCGATCCTGCGATAACTTCACTACCCACCGTTTTTGAAACAGGTTTCGATTCGCCCGTGATAATTGCTTCGTTTAGTTCAGATTTTCCTTCAACAATCTTTCCATCCGCAGGAACCTTTGAACCTGGGCGTACTAATACATGGTCACCGCTTTTAAGTTCTGAAATTGGAATTGTACTCGTCACACCATTTCGAATAACTTCTGCAGTATCAGGAAGGAGTTTTGCAAGTTCTTTCAGTGCACCTTTCGCTCCTTGTACTGCCCGCATTTCGATGTAGTGACCAATCAACATCACCGCAATCAATGTCGCAAGTTCCCAGAACAAAGTATGTTCACCGCCCGCAAACGTTATATAAACACTGAATACATAGGCTGAAATGATTGCAAGAGCAATCAAGGTCATCATCCCAGGGAGCTTTGCTTTCATTTCGCGATATGCGCTCACCAAAAATACTGACCCTCCATAGAAAAAGATAATTGATCCGAGAGCAAGCATGACAATATCTACCCCAGGAAATCGTGGAGCATTCCATTTAAATGCAGTCATGAAAACATCGGAATACAGCAAGAGTGGAATCGTGAGGACAATGGTTACATAAAATTTTGTGAGAAAATTTTCGGAATGATGCCCTGCATGCTTATCAAAATCGCTTCCCTGAGAAGAAGTCATTGTGTGACTATCTGGCATGTGATGATGTGAGTGATCCATATTATTTGCGTTTGAGCTGATACACTTTTAATATCTCGGCAACCGCTTTCTTCTCCTGACCTTTCTTGACCTGATTCACCACACAGTGACCCAGGTGTCCCTCAAGGATGGCGTCTTCGATATTTGAAAGTCCCTGTTTCACTGCAGAAGTTTGAGTAATAATGTCGATGCAGTAGCTGTTCTTCTCGACCATGTCTTGAAGCCCTCGTATCTGGCCCTCGATGATCTTCAATCTCCGCATGAGTTTTGTTTTGTCGGTATGCATACACCAAGTATACCCCCTAGGGGGTATACGATGCAAGCAAATGAAAACACTACCTTTAAAGGTAGTGTTTTCATTTGCTCGAACAACTGCGTCAGATTAGAACTCACATTCTGGAGGAAAGTCACCATATTTTCTTTACGACGAAACTACCGTCGTTCCTGACGGAGGTGTCGAAATGAACGGAATAATGACGTCTTACTTGTTAGGAGATATTTCTTTTGCAATAAGACAAACCTCATCTCCAATAGATCCAGAATCATCAGGAAATAGTACATACTCTTTACCGTTTGCCATATAATTTGTTTTACCATCCAAAGCATAGGGGCCAGACTGTTTCAGATAATCACATGTTTTGTATTTTTTGGTGAACCTAAACTCATTAGTCTTTTTTAGTATCCGCTTTTTGAGTTTCAAGTATTTCTGCTTTCTATTACTAAACACAACATCATCCTGAATTGCCCCGTAATACTTCAAAAACTGGTTTATAGATTTTATTGTAAGAGGTAAGTATTCCTGCTCTTTGGTTGTTGAGCCAAGTTCAAGACAAAGTGCCTCTTTCCCCATCGAACGCATATAGCCGTCAGTTGATCCAATATCAAATTTATCCCAGCCTGATGTTACAAACTTGAAATCCATCTTACTGGCCAAATCATATGAATCTTTTTCGCAAATAATAAATGGGTAGCCTTCTTTGTATCGGAATGCGTGCAGATCCAAGAGAGCATCACATTCATCGAGAATTTTCATGAGAACTTTAGCACGCCCCTCCTCGTAAGTATTTCCTGTGTTTTTAGGAAGACACGAGCGGTTTAAATCCTTGGCAATTTTTCGTACACCAAGCTTTATAGCTTTTGGATTTGCATATACAAAATACACTTTTCCATATTCAATATTCACTTGTTTCAATAAAATATTCATGGCTCGAACTCCTACTTTTTCATTACCGTGGACACCAGCAAAGACCGCCAGTGTTTTACCCGGTTTTTTACCTTTTCTTATAATTATTGATTGTTTGTTGTTCATATTTTTTTCAATACTCCAAATATAAATTGAAATACTGAATAAAATGGAGAAGGTTTTTAAGCCTTCTCCAACATTTGAAATTCTGAAACTCCTACTTTAGGAGCGACATAATCATTTGCAGATCACGCATTCCTTCCTCATCGCTTCTACGCGCAAGTGTTCTCACCTCTACGCAAAGACGATCTTTGTATCTACGCAATCTGAAATTCCACCAAACCGAGCGAAGAAACATATCAATTTGCTGATCTGCTGCCTCCTCAAACGGAACAAGTTTTCCATTTACCACAACTTTGTGTTGTGCCAGCAGATCAACATATTCATCAATAGAAGCTGGCTGAACTACACCATAACGATTGGGGTTGTATTGTGCATTTGAGGTCGCAATATAATCCTTCCAAACGTTTTCCTGAGGATACGGATTTTGCTCGAGCATTTCTGCACGCTTTTTAGCAAAAAGGTTCAGCATCTCAATCGCATGTTCTGGATCCCTTGCCTCGATAGTAAATTGCAACGAAGCAGTGGTTGCCAAAGGCGCAAGAGCAGATCTTCCGTCAAGTTCAAGCCATGAAGCATCACGCTCATCGGGAATTACTAACAAATCCTCATCTGATTGCATAATCGGCTCAAATAAAGGGAATGCTCCACATCTTGATGCTGCCGCATATAACTCATACAACCTACCCTGGGTGTCTTCCCATAGGCGTTTTGCAGGAAATGGTGCTGTTGCAAGCTCAATATTTTGCCTTCCAAGCTCATACAATATCCTTGCACCGTTCTTTTGAAGTTCGGTGATCAGACCGTTTTTTGTGGTTACAATTTCCCACTTGTTTCCTGACAAGCTTCGAAAAATACTTTGCGAACGCTCCACGCTAATGGGTTTTCCGTTTGCATCTACAAAATGGGTTTCTACTTCTGAACCAAACCATCCGCGAAAATCGGGATTGAGACCTTGCGTGAAATAGTCACGCAGTTTTTTCTTTTCCATGTTCTAAATTTTTAAATGTACAATTTTTATTACCTGTTCTGGGACAAATAAATTAACCCCTCCTCAAACTGAGAAGGGGCTGGTTTCATAAAAAACGATCTATCAAAACAATCCCTTTCCAGTTTGAATGGGTGCGTCATGATGGATCTTATTCAGGACATCCTTGTAACCGTTCTTTCCGTTATTAAGCCACTTTGAAACACGGGCTACAGTGGTAGAACTAAACCCTGTTTCTTTCTCAATCGATGAATAGGTAGATCCGTTTAACAACATTTGGGCAGTCCTTAAACGCTTTGAGAATTCCTCAATTTCTCCCTCTGTCATTAGGTCGCGCAAAAAGCGCTTAACTTCGTCAGCCGTTTCAAGGGCAAGAATGGCCTTTATAAATTCTTTGTTTTCTGGGGTATTCCAGTTCATATAAGCACTTTATCAGAGTAAAGCACTTTAGTCAAGTAAAGTTATCCCCAGTCCTGGTTCTTTAAGAAAACTGCCGCGCTAGAACCTAGCTTTCAGCTTGTATATGCAAAAGAAAGCACCTCTTTCGAGGTGCTTTCTTTTGTTGCCCCCCGCCTTGTACTAGAACCTTTCGAAGCATTGTAGGATAAGGTCATTTTAGAACTTTTTCCAGGATTTGTCGACGCGCTTCGTGCGCTTAATGAACTATTCTGATTTGTGGTATGCTACATACCATATGGAAAACAAAACATTTCAAGAACTCAAACCTGAAATAGATCGCCAACTCAGGACTCGGCTTGTATCCATGCCCGATGAATATAGCGGCTTTACACTTGTCGACGGCTTTGTAATGCAATCAGTACAAGAAAAACTGGGTGGTCTTTATATTGGAGGGAAATCAATACCGATGGTTATGGTTATTGGAAACGCCACAGGAAGAGTTTATTACTTTGCATTAAAAGCCCTCCTTCCAAACTTATAAATTTATGCCAAACAATGATAACTCTATGGAAATCTTCCAAGATCGTAATTTCCAGGCAGGCCCATCCACTCCTCCAACCACAACCGAGCAGATTCGACAGGAAATAAATAATGCTGTTGAACCCGCAATCAAAAAGCTTCGCAAAGAAATCAACGATTCGAAAAAGGAATTTATTGTAATTCTCGGAATTTTTGCTTCCATAATCACCTTCGTATCTGTTGAATTTCAAATAGTTAAGAACATAGACACGTTCGGTAATTTCATAGTAATGACCCTTTTATTACTTGGTTCGATGTTTATATTTTCAATAGCCCTAAAGTCCTTTGTTGTTGAGGATGTAGAATGGAAACACTTTCGACAAAAACCTCTCTTATTTTTAGGAATAGGACTGATATTACTAAGCGTCTTACTTTATGGAGGCATCCGAATGTATAAGGCCGCCGAAGTGCGAGGCAATCTACTTTATATAAAACTTATATAAAGTATTTCTTTTCGTAAGCAGGCGATCATTTTATTTTTGCTTTCACGAAGGGAGAAAAGTATTTGCCATATTTCTTCTGAATGACTTTATTCTTCCAATCGTTCGGCGTTACCTTTCCTCGGCACGACTTTGTTCCGCACTCGCACTTGAATGCTGGCTTATCCAGTTCGCAGAAAGCATAGTCAAAGCAAAGTTCTTCACCTGGCTTTATGTCCTTGATCGCGTAAAAAATATTTGATTCGCTTCTGAAACCGATATTTGGCTCACATGAGTGGTTGTATACTCCGTACTTCTTCAATTCACTACGATTGGGGGGAACAATGTAAAAATCATCCGATATCTGAATGCCGACATGACCTTCTAATTTCCAATATTCCCTGACTTTCTTTCTGGGGACAACAAGACCCCCGAGTACGCCGACAGCTTCGCCTTTCTTGATTAGTTTTGTTGCCTGAACACCAAGACCATGCACCTTGGAATTTACAACCTTCGCTTTTGGACTAAGCCAGCGAGTACCCCATTTCAGCTTTGATTTCATACTAATTATTATATCACTAACCAAAAAAGCCTTCGAGGCTTTTTTGGTTTATCTATTCAACGCGTCTCGTGCGGGATAACCCCTCACGACTTGGCTCCCCCGGCAGGGATCGAACCTGCGACCAAACGATTACATATTCTCCAAATTTAACATTTGGTATGGACTATATCATCATCCTTCCTTTAAAAGGTTAGGATGTAAGGCGCTTCGCGCCGCTTTCGCGGAGCTACTCTCTTGCGAGATAGTCTCTGAACCTTTCCCTCGACTCATCCAAATAAATTTGGAATTGCTCGGGACTTGGCTGCTGATTACCCTCTTGCGAATGCAAGGTGGGGCTTCCAGCAATTCACCTTATTCTTCGACCTAGATCTCTCTAGGAAGCTGCGTAATGCCTTCATGCACTTCCATATGACAGTTGGCGCAAAGGAGAACACACTTATCAATTTCTTCTTGGAGCTTAGCCCAAGATCGAGTGAGTCCTCTGGCAGAGATTGTGAAATCTTTTTTCTTAGGATCTAAATGATGAAAACTGAGAGCGCGGGCACATTTTTTGTATCCGCATATCTGGCATTTTCCTCCTTTGTAATCCCGAGCCATTTCGCGCAATTTCTTGCGACGTTTCTTTACTGCTTCTCTCATATAGACCGCACGATCAGCATAGGTTCGAGTTTCTTTTCGTGGCATATACAATGTAGTATACCACAATAACTCTTGTCCACAGTCGTTTGCTCTACCGCTGAGCTACAGGGGAATGGTTTGTACTCGCAGACATCTTTGAGAATATCTACGGAACAATGCGCAGTGTAGCAAAAAACGAAAAAACTGGCAAGGAATTGCTCCCTTGCCAGACGTTTAACAAAGAGGACGAACGCACCCGCTTTTGGTTCGCCTCGCTTTCTATGGAAAAAGAAGAATTATATTTTCCCTGTCAGTCTACCCATAATTATGATAAAGTCAACGCATGAACCTTATTCGCATAAAAGCCTTTCCCGGATCTAAAAAACCTTTTGTCGAAGAGACCGCACCCCAAGTCGTGCGCGTATTCGTACGCGAAGCACCAGAGCGAAACATGGCAAACGAAGCCGTACTTAAAGCCGTTGCAGAATTTTATTCAATCCCAAGAAATAAATTAAGGATGATTTCTGGTCATCGCGGACTTAACAAGATTGTTCAGATTTTAGTATAAGCAAAAAGCAGGACGAACCTGCTTTTTGAATTAGTAATATCCTCCGTAGTAATTACTTCCGTATCCGTTGTAGCCCATATTGTAATTATTATATCCCATTCCGAATCCAATATTTACACCAAAGCCGTAGCCTCCTCCGTAATTATTGTATCCTCCGTAATTTCCATATCCGCCATAATTATTGTAGTAGTTACCAGGAAAGTAATTATTACCGAAAGAATTTCCATAATAATTGTTGAAGCCGTTTCCATAATAGTTGCCATAACCACCAAAAGCATTGTAAGGCTGGTAGTAATTATTATATCCATACCCTCCGTAGCCGTTGTAACCATATGACTGCGGGTAGTAATTATAAGACTGAGACGATGAAGAAGCATACGCACTACTTGCGTGCGCAGCCGAAGAAATCCCAAAGAACAATGATATTATAAGGGTCGCCATTGCTAACTGTTTCATAACACTTTGAATATACTCCTTTTTCATAAAATGAAAAGTCCCAGCAAAAAACCAGCATTATGCTGGCTTTTTGTCTTCCGGTTTTGGTGCCGGTTTTGTAGCATATCGTCGAGCAATGATCACTGCGATAAAGATAACCACAATGATAATCATCCATCCTCCAAGGGTCTGAGGAAAGAATCCTGCGCCAAAGACTGACGCTCCAAGGACACTTTTCGATCCACTGTCATATGAGTCGCGATCCGATGTTGATACCGAACCTCCGTCATAAGACAAGGTTGCAAGCGTTTCAACTTCTCCCTTTCCTGATCCGATGGCTCGGGCCGTGAATGAGACTGAGTGAACAGGACCTGCGATAACTCGTCCAATAGCGAATGTTACAATGTTGTTATCTCGATCGTATTCCGCATCGTTTGGACTTTTTACGAACTCGTATCCATCCGGAAGCTGGACGTTAATCTCAGCATTCTTAAGACTTGTGCCATTCGTATTGTCATAGCTAATAGTGTACGTGAATGAATCCATTCGAGACACCATGGCCTGTTCGTTCGTAATAGAAAGCGCTACTCCATTTTTATGAGTCGCTCCTCCGGTAACTACTTTGCTTTTTACGGCAGACGTTACTTTATCAGGAGTTGAACTGAACCATGACAACCATTTTGGTTTTTCCCATACAATATCATTTGAGTTTTCAGTATCAGTATTAGTATCTACTGATGAGACCACTCGTGACTTTGTGGTAAACGATGCTTCCTGACTCGCATAATTTAATCCGTTATACATGAGCATGGCTCGATACGAATATGTTGTACCAGGTGTAAGATTGTAAATAGTATACTCGATAATATCTGACCCCATCGACATCACATTTGCAGAAGAAGTAGAAGTTACTCCTGTTGTCATATTTGTGTAATAGATAGTCATCGTTGGCCGATGATTGTAGTCAAAGTTAGCATCAGCAGAATTAAACGATGCATTAATTCGCACGTTTGTTCCACTAATATTGGTTGCTCCGACAATACCAAACTGTGGCATTCCTGTAGGAGTCGCAGCAAAAGCAGCCACGGGAAGGATCACCATACTAATGGCTAAAAAGGTCATATATTTCAGCAATTTTAGGACTTGAAATAGTTTCATACCTCTATATTAGCATAATTGAAGGTTTTTGTCAAGTATACTCCCACCGCCGGCCATAGGCCGTGCGTGCTTTGCATAAGTGTGCCCTTATCCCTCTTTATAAGAGGGAGAACCCGAACTGTGCCACTTTCGTACGCTTGAGTTTCCAAATACAGCTTGATATTTCAAGCTTTTTTCCCAATTCGTGAACTACTCCACGGATATACGTTCCGCCAGAGACGCTAATGGTAAATGTCACAAACGTAAGCCTTTTTTCAGGATTTCTATCCGCTAGATCTTGCCATTTCTTAACAATTTCATGTTGGCGAAAATCGCCCGTTACCTTACTTATTCGATTTGTAACGTCTTTTACTAAGTCTTCCATTGCAATCGAACCAAGGAGAATTTTTGAAATACTTTCAACAGTCACCTGCCGTGAAGGCATTTCTAGGCCTTCAAGTTCGCCATCGCGAGCTATCGCGTGAAGCTGTTTGCCGTTTACGGTCTTTGAGGAGTAAGGAGGATATTGTTGCGTAAAAGTTCCTACAAAAGAGCTTAACTCCTCAGTCACTCGCAGAGCCTCGTGAGCTTTGCACAAGTGTTTCACCTTGCAGCTCCTCTTGGTAAGAGGAGCATCCGAAACATGAGAGTTCGGTTCCCCCTCTTGCCAAGAGGGGGTTAGGGGGAGTTTGCTAGACAGGGTTGGTATTCCTAAAATGTCATACGTATCCGTTCCAATGCCAATAATGGCTGTGCACTCATATGTTTTAGGAAGTTTTAAATACTTATCCTTGTCATGAACTCGTTCTCCAGCAAGCACAAGTAAGACACCCTCCGCCATGGGATCAAGTCGTCCAGCATACGTCATTTTTACACCTTCATATTCAGGATGTTCTAACCGAAACCGGTTCATACACTCGAGAGGCGTCTCGCCTACTTGTTTGTTGAGAATAAGGATGTCTTGCATAAAGGTATCGTAGCATAAGAACCCTCATCCGCCCTTCGGGCACCTTCTCCCTGAGGGAGAAGGTCGGACCCAAGAGTCTAGTGATTATTGAAAATTCTTATCTTATCAATCACTTCTGATAAATTACTGAGCACTTTTTCATTAGAAAACCTCAAAACACTGATCTGATTATTAATTAGGAAATCAGTTCTCAGTTCGTCGTATTCGTACTGCTTTCCAGCATCATGGTGATGGCCATCCAGCTCAATAACTAGCTTCCTTTCATGGCAATAAAAATCTGCAATATAGTGCCCAAGATTGTGCTGTCTACGCCACTTGTCAGCAGAAAACTCCTTCCTTAGCCAATACCATAACTTCTTTTCCGCAGGAGTACCCTCTTTTCTAAGGTGTCTTCTTTTGAAAGTATTTCTCTCATCTATGATCTTAATATTGTTAATTATTTTTCTCATAACAAAATCGTATCACTATCGGATAAAGGAATGATAAGGGCTCCCTGCAACCTTCTCCCTCAGGGAGAAGGTGCCCGAAGGGCGGATGAGGGTTGCCAAATCCCCCATAATAAGTACAATAAAGGTCTTAATGAGTAAATCAGACAAATCTAAGATTAATGATGCGATCCGTTCACTTGAAGTTCGAGTGATCTCGGATGAACTCGGAAATCTTGGTGTAATGAAAACTAAAGATGCCATAGCCAAAGCGCGCGAGCTTGGGCTTGATTTGATTGAAATTTCTCCTGATGCCATGCCTCCGGTTGCGAAAATTATGGACTACGGAAAATTCCAGTACAGCCAGAGTAAGAAGCAGAAGGAGATCAAAGTAAAAACCAAAGCTGCTTCCGCTTCTGGAGAAGTAAAAAATATCCAGATTAAGGTAGGAACCGGTGAGCACGATATCGAACTTAAAGCCAATAAAGCTTCTGGATGGCTTACCGACGGAAACCGCGTAAAAGTTGAACTTTTCCTAAAGGGACGAAACAAATACATGGATAAGAAATTCCTTCAGGAACGACTTGAGCGAATCCTTAAATTTATTAAGGTTCCCCACCGGGTTGTGGACGGGTTCAAGGATAGTCCAAAAGGTATTACGGTAACGCTTGAAAAGCTTAAATAACCCTGCATGACTCTCTGAGCAAAGCGGGGTTATTTTCTAGCTGTTTCTAATTTGAGAACCCTCTCGTCGAGCTTATCTATTTTACGCTCCTGAATAATATCATTGCGTTGCAATGAGTCTTTTGCTTGATTTATTTCCCTGATCTCTGATCTAAGCGCTTGAATTTCTCCGACCACAATATCGGTATTTTTTTGAAACCGTCCACTAAGATCCGTAATTTCTCCAATAATAGCACGACTGAGCTTTTCAAGCTCTTTACTCAGAAATTCTTTAAGGAAGCCTTTTGTAACAAATTCATCCTCTTCAGTTGTAATTTTCTTCTTGAACATGCCCCAAGTATATCAGCCGATTTTGACCGTGCAACTTGGAAATTGAGCCTTTCTTTACAAGTTCTTTATCGGTTTTTTATACCTCCCAGAACTGCTTGACTTTGCAAGGCTCTTTTGCTATAGTTCAGCAACGTATGAAAACGAACAAATCCTACACAAAGCGGATTGCGGTAAGCAAGAATGGCAAGTTGAAGATCCGATCATCAGGTCTCAACCATTTTAATGCTAAAATGAGCCGATCAAGCCAGCTTAACGCCAAAGTCGACAAAAACTTTAGAATGAATAACAAAGCTAAGGCTCGATTCCTTCCAGGATTGGTCTAATAATTTAACTATATGTCACGAGTAAAACGAGGTACAACCGCATTAAAGCGACGAAAGAGTGTCCTAGCACGAGCTAAGGGATTCCGATTCGGACGAGGAACAAAGGAAATCGAAGCTAAAGTAGCTTTGGTCCACGCAGGAGTTTACGCTTTCGCTCACCGAAAGGACAAGAAGTCTGATTTCCGAGGACTTTGGATGGTACGCCTAAACGCTGCCCTTCGACCCCTAGGATGGTCTTTCTCTAAGTTCATCGGCGCATCTAAGGCAAAAGGTTTCGACCTAAACCGAAAGGTTTTGTCAGAAATCGCTGCTCAGGATTCTGCATCATTTGAACGAATTGTCGCTCAGGTCAAATAAAAAATTCCCCTTCTGGGGAATTTTTTATTTCAGTTCTTTCTCTCGTTCCCTTTTCACCACTGCGATCAGCTGCTCTACCAATCGGTTTGGATCCTTATCAAACACAATATTGTCGTGGGGTCGTTCAATATCACGAGACATAATGTCTTTAAGAAGTTCTACGGTGTCCCATTTCCCTTCAAGGATTCCGATAGGTTTTCGCTCCTGAAACGCTACGGTAAATTCATGAATGGTTCCGATGCGTCCACATCCGAAAATGATAGCATCAGATGATCTCATAAGAAGCAGATCAGATCCTGCATACCCGAATCCGGTGTAAACAATCACATCGAGGTTGTCCGTAGGCAATCGGTAAACATTCTCGTGCTCATAGAGGTTGGTTGCAGGAGAGAATCCAACCGTCATACCTCCTGCTTTTTTAGCACCGCGCGCAGCCCACATAGGAAATCCTGCCACCGCACTGCTCGTTGCAATGCATTTGTGGTTTGCAATTTCTGCTCCTAACTTTTCCGCCATATCAAGTGAATCAATACCGCAGTGCGAAGTCTCTCTCGCACCCGATACGCAAATTTTAATAGGAAGGTCCGTAGACTTTTTTATCATGAAGTAATTATATCCTTTCCAAAAATAAAAACCAAGGTGTTTCTTGGTTTTTATTTCCATCCATCAAGATTCCTAGCTAATGCTTTTTTAGCGCCTTCTAAGTCTAGTCCACCGTCTTGAAACAATTCATGGATATAATCTTGTAAATAGGAAACCTTGTCATCAACAGGGGCATTTTCTGCGTTCTTGGCTAGGATCATCTTTACTCCTTCTGTAACAGCGTAACGCATCGAAGGAATATCTTTTGTAACAGCATATGGAATATTAGGAAACAGATCAAATTTGTCGATAAAAGGGGTACCGGCTTCATAAAGCGCTTTTACTGCATTTCTTTTTTTCTCGAGAAAAGTCTGGAATGTTTCTCCATTGGATAATCCATTCTCCTCTTGATTTCTTAGAAATAGGTATTCTTCAACCGCTTTTTCTGTTATTTCATGAGCAGAAAACTCAACCGTGCCGAATTTGTGGTAAATATTATCTCCACTAAGCGCAGCTGCGCCCAGATCTTGCAAATACATGACACCCTTTCCAAAGGTCACATCATTATTTATTTGATGGGGAATCTCTTGAATAAACCCCCTGAGATTGCCGTGATTTTCATAATAAATAGTGCCGAGCGTATTATGATTATGAACACCATCAGGCACGCCCTCTTCGCCCTTATATGACGCAAGCTTCAGTGCAACATTTTCGACCAAACCCTCTGCATGTCCTACGTGTATTTTAAAATCATCCTTATAAGACTGCGCAAGATCATTGAAGCGAACTTGAAGTTCTTTGTCAGAAATTTTTGAATCTGGATTTTTGGTCCTAAATTCTTGAATATAGTTTTCAGTAAGAAGCTTCATCTCTTCTGTAGTTTCCTGATCAGCATAGACATATTCTTTTTTCGGTAATTTCTCTGGTTGGGACAATTCCGGATTTGACGTCCCCATATTACCGACAACCAACGGAATAAGTAATAGAGATTTTAATTTTGTATACTGATCAGTCAATTTTTCAGCTTTTTCCTTAAACATGCTCACAATACTTTTTCCCGTAGAAAGCAATCCTTCATTTTTCAGATCTACAGACCTCAATCCTGACTCTATAAGCGATTCACCTTGATCCTCAACTCTCTCAGGACCATCCTTAATGTCGCTTTCTAGCTTGGTCACCTCTTCGAGGACTCTTTCAGGATTTTCCAACTTCAAAGACGTCTCAATGTTCTCGAGTTTGGCTTTATTATTAAGATTTTCAAATGATTGTGGCATAGTATGTTTATTCAACTTCGAAAATGCTTTTATGAGTTACAGGATCAATCTTTTCAACACGTGAAACCTTATCGTCTGACTTTGTATAATAAGTTCTTTCAATATAAGGGACCTTTGTTTTTCCATTAGGCCCTAGTATAAATTTTGTCTGCTTATCAATGGTAGAATATCTCCCAGGTGAAACCTCTTTTTGTTCGAGCTTTTCCTCATTGGGCTTTTCTATCTCTTTTTCAGGAACAATGACCGTATCTTCAGGCTTGCTCTCTTCATAAATAACTTTCTGCGTGGGCTTATCGTACACCGCAACATACAGAATATTTTTCTCTTTTGATCCATTTGCGTTAGTTACTTCGATTGTAAGTTTCTTAAAATAAGATGGTTTTATGGAGTCCTTCCCGAATATGGCTTCTTTTTCATGCACAAATCCTCGAACTGGATCATCGACACTATTTTTATCGAATTTATCGAACGACCCGATGCTTCCAGGATCATTAGGAGCATCATCGTAAGAAATCTTCTCAGTTTTTATAATTTTTTTTGTAGGATCGCCTGGCGATGATGGAGGTGCAAGTTCTGAAAGCTTGGTACTGAGATATTTTTTATTTAATCGTAGGCGCTCATTGTACTCTTTTAGACGTGGATCGTTTTTATCATGCACTATAATCTTCGCTCCTGGTGCTTCGATCTGTGAAGTTGTCTGGACCTGCTTAGCACCTCCCTCTAATGCTCCGAGAATTGTCGGCACCAATACCAGGGTTTTTAACTTACTGTAACGCCCGGCAAGCTCTTGCGCCTTTTCCTTGAACATACTTAATATATTTTTTCCTATAGCTGAAAATCCTTCATTTTCTGTACCTGTGGACCTCAGTCCTGACTCTATAAGCAACCCTCCTTCCTTTTCAACTTTATCAGCACCCGTACTGATATCACTCTCGAGTCTGGCCATTTCTTCAGCGAACTTTTCGGGATTTTCGACCTTCAAAGTAGCCTCAATATCTTCAAACTTTGATTTTTTATTAAGATTTTCAAATGATTCAGACATGATTTTGACTACTTAAAATCTGCTGCTTAAGTTCGTTAATCTTCTTTTCCTTCACGGTTTCCAGAAAATCATGAATCGTCTTACGCTGTTCCTCTTCGATAATATGAAGTTCGGCCATATACTCATTATGGAGTTTCTCGATTTCAGCAAGTTTTTGTTCCAGTTCGTTCATAAGAACATTATACAATTATGCACCGAAAAACCAAGGTTCCCCTTGGCTTAAAAGAACAACTCCAACTTCTCCCCCTCTGTCGGTGCCACAGCATGAACTCCTACCTGATCGCGCAATCGCTGAGCAAGGAACATTTGAGATTTTGTTTCCCCCATTACGCAGAATACTTCCTCGATGTTTTTCTTGATTCCTTCCACGAACTCAACAAGTTGATCAGATCCAGCATGTCCTGAGTATCCAGAAATAGTATCTACTGTGCACCGAACCTCTACTTCATCCTTGTTAATTCTTACCATCTTTTCTCCCGATTGAATTAGTCGCCCAAGTGTTCCTACTGCTTGATACCCCACCAAAAGAAGTGTTGCACGTGACTCACTCAGGTGTCGTTTCGCATGATGAATAATACGTCCTCCGTTCATCATTCCTGAACCAGCAATAATGATTTTAGGATCTGGAGCTTCATTAATCGCTTTTGATTCGTCTCGGGTTCGAGCAATCGTAAGTCCCGGAAAATCAAAAATATCGTCCGTGCGTGAAAGCATGCGAGACTCTTTATTCAAAAAATCAATATGCTTTCGGTATACTTCTGTAATTCCAACCGCTAGCGGCGAATCAAGAAAAATCGGCATCTGCGGAATGCGGCCGTTTTCAACCAAGTCATTCAATTCGAATAAAATTTCCTGGGTTCGCTCAAGTGAGAACGATGGAATCATAAGTGTCCCATGATTTTTTGCTATGTCTTCAATTACTCGCTGAAGGTGAACCTTTCGTTCTTCTTTTTCTTCATGATTGCGATCTCCATAAACCGACTCCATTAATAAGAAATGTGGCTCTGGTGTAAGTTCTGTATTTTTCAGTAAAGGAGTTGGAGTGTTTCCAAGATCTCCCGTAAACAACATTTTCTTTCCTTTGAAATTGAATTCCATCATTGCGGATCCTAGAACATGTCCTGCGTCATACATGACTACTGATAAATCCTCCGTAATGCCAAGCTTGTCATGATAAGGCACTACTTTCCACTGCTTCATTGCATGTTCTATATCATCTTTACTGTACATCATTTCTACGCCACGGATTTTAGCGTCATCTTCTAAAAGTCCAATAGCATCATCGAAGGCTAATTTTGAAATATCTCGCGTCGGCTCTGTTGAATAAATAATTCCCTTGAACCCGTCATGAACTAGTTTTGGAATTTTCCCGATGTGATCAGTGTGAGCATGCGTAACAAACAGCATATCGATCGTGGAAGGGTCATACGCAAAAGCTCCCCAGTTCTTGTCTTCTTCTGCCTGTGTTCCCTGGTGCATTCCACAGTCCACGAGAATTCGCTTTCCGTCTATTTCTAATAAAAAGTTAGCACCGGTAACTTCTCCGGTTGCTCCATGAAATGTTAAGTACGCGTAGTGTTGTTTTTCTGCCATATAATTATTATGAGTGCACCAAGTATACCATAGAGCACATCGAGAGTAGTATCCCCCATCCCTCCATAACCAACCCAATCAGGCCACCAGACGTGCCCAATTCGTTCAAATATCTCGTACATAACGCCGATAAGCCCCGCCAAAACCCCTGTTTGAATGAAGGTTCTTGGTCCAAATAGTCCCAGACCCAGAAATCCCATCGCAATCCCCGCAAGTAAATGCATCATATTGTCATACCACCAAAACATCGAGAAAAAGCCGAAATGAACGGCCAAAAAGTATAGTCCCAATACCAATGCGGTTACTAGGCCAAATCGTATGAAATTTTTAAGGCGAGGATTCATAGAATTAAGTATAACAAATCCTCACCCGGTTTGCTCACGCAAACCACCCTCTCCACTATCGTGGAGAGGGTCCAATCAAAAAACCCGACTTATCGGGTGTTT
>CAZVLM010000003.1:14781-17078 GCA_964628065.1 uncultured Candidatus Saccharibacteria bacterium | reverse complement strand
CCTCTCCACTATCGTGGAGAGGGTCCAATCAAAAAACCCGACTTATCGGGTGTTTTGTTAGGCCTTGTACTGATGAAAGAATCTAACAACATCAATAAAGATGGTTGTCTCGGCACCATGCCCACGGGCATAGCAGCACTTAGATTCCCTAAAGAAATTTGTTTAGAAATCTTAAATCCTACAAGGTCTGTATCTATTATAGCATCTTTTAAAATAATGCAATCCACAGAAAACGGTGGATTACTTCTTTTTTGTCTTCTGAGCAGACATGTCATGTACTGACTCATAATCAAACAATTCTGACTCGCTGAACCAGTGCGCAATTTCTTTCTTTGCTTCTTCCTGATTTCCCGAGGCGTGAATGATATTGTGAAGACCTAGGCTGTTTCCGTCAGCGTGACCGTAACTCATGTGAGCATAGTCACCACGGATGGTTCCTGGGAGCGAGCTTTTAGGTTCTGTAGAGCCTGTCATCTTTCGAACCAATGCTACCGCCTCAACTCCTTCAAGAACTAACGCAATTACAGGGGCGTCCTGCATCATTTCAAGCGTTGTGTTGAAGATTTCCTCGTTATAGCGAGAGATCATTGTGCCAATTGTTTCGTAGTGATGATAGTATTGCTCTCTGGTTGGCTGAATCATCTTCATGCCTGCAATTTTGAGCCCAACTTTTTCAAATCGAGCCAAAACTTCTCCAACAATTCCTCGCTGTACTGAGTGCGGCTTAAAAATGACTAATGTTTTTTCGATGTGATCTTTCATGGTGTTTTATATTAGTTAAAACGTTACTATACCAAAAAACCATGGATTTCTCCAGTGGTTTTTACTTTGCACGAGATTTGAGAATCTTGTCTACTTCGTCAATTTCTTCCCAGATTTACTTATTAAATATCAAACGATTTGTTGATGATATCCTGCGAGGTTCGTAATGTGTTCGAAGTAAACACCTGCGTATACGTTCCATCAGGATTCTTCTGCTCGACCGTAATATAGTAATGGGCTCGCGGTACTAATGAATAGTAGTGTCCTGTCTCAGAAGTAACCGTATGAGCCGTCTCATGATTAAGCGTCGCATTGTAAATCTTTACGAGCGCGTAAGGAAGCGGCACGCCGCCTTTTGTGATTCTACCAGCGCTGATAGGCCCCTTACCGTACACATAGAACAATGCTACTACTACGTACATTGCCGTCATCACATAGTTCCACCATACTGGATAGAAATACGTAATCATAATTGATGCAAGGAATCCAATAATAATAGAGATGTTCCAAATCCATCCATACTTTGTTTGACCTCTTATCAAGTATTTCAGGAATCGTGTTCGGTGCTTCTCTAACTGGTTCCAATCTTGAGCAATTGGATCCATAGGAATATTCATCGTAACAACCTGCTCTGAACTTTCTACGGTAAACACTTCTCCGTAATACAAGTGATCGTAAATCTCATCACTATATCTTCCGTTAAGTTTTACTGATGGGAACGCGTAGTTAGTTTTTGCGGTAACAATTTTATATTTACCTGGTTTAAGTACGAATCCGAATCGGCCTTCCATGTCTGTAAACTGGCTCGCAACTTCCTGACCTGTAATAGCGTCAATCACTGTCACATATACGGGATCAAGTGGCTCTTTCAATTCAGAGTCATACACAATACCTCGCCACTTCTTTCGTCCAAAGACAAAGGTGAGGACCATGTTTCCAATTCGAGAAATAACTCCTGGCAATGATGAGGCAACTCCTAACAGTCCTAATGCGGTAAGAATCCATTTCAACCAATCTGACGCAACAACATTACTTAATGATGTTCCGAATGCTAGATTTGTCGGAGAAACGTCTTCTGATGGATATCCGGTTGGTCCTCCATTTACTGGCGGAGGAGTACTTGGATTCAAAGGTGTCCCAGTTGGAAAATTGCTTGGCCATCCAGGATTGGAAGGCGTTGTTGGATTTGAAGGATTATTTGGAGGCGTAGTCGGCGGATTGCTTGGTGGATAGAGCGGTGGAGGCACATTTCCAAAATAGTTGGTTACGGTACATGATTTTGAGCTTCCAGCAGAAACCATTACTGATCCATCCGCTGCACAGTCTCCCCCATACTGTGCCGTGTAACCTGGTGCCGGGTTTTCATACACAAGGTAATTGCCTGATCCGATACCATACTCTACGCCTGGACTACCTGCACTTTGTTTTGAAATAACAACTCCTGTTACCGTATTTTTTACATTAATGGTGAAATCTGTCGCTGATGCTGTTCCTCCTACTACATATTTTGTAATAGTAAGCTTGTCACTTCCACC
>CAZVLM010000003.1:10364-14681 GCA_964628065.1 uncultured Candidatus Saccharibacteria bacterium | reverse complement strand
GTACATGCTCCACTTGGTCGCCATGTCGTAACCAATCCGAGTGACGGATTATATGACGTTGCCGCCGGTGCCTCTGGAGAACTTAATTGAATCCATCCATAGTTCTGGGACCAAACGGTTCCCGTAATTTTTCCTGTTGTTAAGTTAATTTTTGGCTGATTTCCACCTGTCGCAAATGTTGGCGCAAAGTTAATCCATCCGGTATTTTCTCCCCAGGCATAACCTCCTAGAAGTCCAGTGGTGCAGGAATTTCTCACACCTGGACTGCTTAGTGGATATGACGGATTAAGATTGATCCATCCGACACCTTCTCCCCAGATATATCCTGAAAGCGTTGTATCACTGACCGTTGCCCCATTGTTGGATGTTGGAAGATTCCAACTAATAAAGTCTTCAGTACTATTGTTGTCGAGGTCTGTATTTAAAAACTGAGAATACTTTTGCACCGAATCAATATTTCCTGCCGCAAAAACAGTTCCTGCAAAAACAGTTCCTGCAAAAATGGCAACGACTATGAAAATATATTTAGAAAGTAAACGCATGGTTATTACAGTAAAAGAAGATGATTAAAAAATGAAACAATCGGCGAAATAAATGATCCCGCAAAAAAGATGACTGCGATAAGTATAACAAATCCATACCCTCTCATCAATGATTGCGACCAGGTTTTATACTTTGGGAACAGCGCTCCGAGAATATGATGCCCATCAAGTGGCGGAATAGGGATGAGGTTAAAGATTGCAAGTGAAACGTTGATCATGGTAATGACCGCAAGGAGTGGCGCGGCGGCGGCAATCGCGGGACGCGAAGCCGCAAGGTGGAACATCGCCGCCGCGCAAAGCGCGATGACAATATTCATTACTGGGCCAGCAACAGCTACAAGAGCAGGACCAAATCGTTTGTATTTTAAAAGCTTCTCATTAAATGGCACTGGCTTAGCCCACCCAATGATAAATCCCGATCCTGAAATAATACACAGGAGCGGTAAAATAACCGAACCAACCCATTCCATGTGTGAAATTGGATTTAAAGTAAGTCGTCCAGCAAGTCTCGCGGTTGGGTCTCCCAACCAATCCGCGACGGTTCCATGGGCAAGTTCGTGGAAAATAATAGAAACGATCAAAATAATAATAGAAAAAATAATCATGACAATATCCATAGAGCGTTATTATATCATGTTCTTTATTTTTTCTTTACGAACAAGTGATACACTTTTTCCATGAAAAAAGTACTTATTTTGCTACTTATACTAGGAACCGGCTTGATGTACGCTATTCATTATCAAGACTTTCTGATTGGTAATGGACCCATTCTTCAGGTGTCGTTCCTTGATGTGGGACAAGGCGACGCTATTTATATTCGCGCGCCGAATGGTAACGACATCCTTATTGATGGTGGACCTGATGATTCTGTTATCCAAAAGCTACACGAAGTAATGCCAAGTTTTGATAAGGATATTGATCTCATGGTAGCAACTCATCCTGATAAAGACCATATCGCCGGACTTTCAGATGTTTTTGAACAATACCAAGTAAAATATTTCTTACATTCAGAAGTATCATCAGGTACTAGTTTCGACAAATCACTTCAGGCGCTCGCCGCGATCGAGTCCGACTTGTTACAGGTAACCGCTCGCCGCGGCGAGCGCTTCATCATCGACCACAAGCACGGCATTTACCTTGATATTCTTTTTCCAGACCAAGACACTTCCAAGTTTAAAGAAACAAATGATGCTTCTATTGTTGCTCGGCTTGTTTACAACAAGCAATCTTTTCTCCTGACCGGAGACTCTCCTGCTTCTGTAGAACAATTCCTTGTGCAAACTGATAAAACCAATATCCAAAGTACGGTTTTAAAACTTGGTCATCATGGATCAAATTCTGCAACCAGTGAAACGTACTTAAATATGGTAAAACCTCAATATGCAATCGTGTCTGCAGGAAAAAATAATACTTATCATCATCCTCATCCAACCATCGTCGCGCGTATCCTCGCGCGACCCATCACTCTCCTCTCCACTATCGACCTTGGAACTATTACGTTCGAAACAGATGGAAAAACATTCAGACAAAGTAAAACACCCTGAGCTTGTCGCAGGGTGTTTTACTTTATTAGATAAGGTTTGCGTCTTTAAGAGCTTTGTAAACTCCTTTCTTTGCAACAGTCTTCATCCCCTTTGTAGAGATAGTAAGTGTTACTTTCTGGTCTATTTCAGGGACAAAATATGTCTTTGTCTGAAGGTTTGCGTATCGTCGTCGAGTACCAGTTGGGTTAAATTTGGTAGCACGAACACGGTTTGAGTATCCCCCACCTACAATCGAAGACTTCCCAGTTATTGCGCATTGTTTTGCCATAGTGGACATATCTTAGCATATCAGTGTAAAATTGCAAGTATGAAACTATACACCCCAAAAACCTTTACCATCCCGTCCTTGACGGGGATTTCTACCCAGAATATTGAAGAACATTTGAAGCTTTACCAGGGTTACGTAAAAAATGCCAACGGCATCCTTGAGAAGATAGGAACTCTTATGGCTGATCCCGAGGGAAATGCCTACACAATCGGAGAACTCCAGCGACGCTTTAGTTTTGAGTTTAATGGCATGCGAAATCATGAGTTATATTTCTCTCAATTAGAAAATGGTTCAACTTCGCTCACCGCAGGTGGCCCGCTTATGAGCGCTATCGAAAAACAGGCACCTTCCTTTGACACTTGGATCGCTGGATTCAAAATGCTTGCCATGACACGAGGCATTGGATGGGCTATTCTTTCTTGGGATCCTATTGCAGAACAACTTACTCATGGATGGGTGGATGAACAACACCTTGGTCACCTCCTAGGACTTACTCCTATTCTTGTGCTTGATATGTGGGAACATTCATATGTTGCTGATTATCAACCAAGCGGAAAGAAGCAATATGTAGAAGACTACTTTGCTAACTTAAATTGGAATGTGGTTGAAGAACGCTTCATTAAAGCAATTCAATCAAAATAGCTGCACTAAAAATCCCCCTCGCTTGCGCTTGGGGGATTGTCTTTTTGGTTGTAGTGTTTTAATTAACCTTGGTAGCTACAAGGACCATATTCACGGCCTGAACGGTATCTCCACTATAAGAAGCATACTTGATGTCGACCGTAAACGGCGACACTGAGGAATAGTAAGTTGTATGGCTTTTCCCTCCATATGGCAATATGGAGTCTTTGATAGTTACAGGGCCAAAATCCTGACGAATTGAATTTATATCAAATTCCAGATAGCCCTCAGCACCTCCGCTTCTTTTAGCCATCATAGATGCACTGTAGCTAAGAATATAGCCTCCTTGCAAAAGACTAAGAGTTGCTCCAACTCCCGGTGTTAAGTAACTAACCGTAGTCCAGGTTGATGTTGTCTGCTTTCTGGAAAATACCTGAACTGTCGAACCTGCGGGACCTGTGGGACCTATAGGGCCCGTGTCGCCAGTAACACCAATTCCAGTTGGACCTTGCGGACCAACTAAGCCGGTGACACCAACAGGGCCTTGCGGACCTGTTGGACCGACAATGCCTTGAGCACCAGTAGGACCCGTTAAGCCTTGCGGACCTGTTGGTCCTGTAGGACCAGATAAACCAGCAACACCCTGTAGGCCTTGAGGGCCAGTAGCTCCAACATTTCCTTGCGGTCCTGTTGGTCCTGTAGCACCCTGCAATCCCATTGGGCCTTGCGAGCCAGTATTACCTGTTGGACCTTGTGGACCGGTCAAACCCTGAGAACCGGTTGGACCTGTAGCGCCTGGTAAACCAGGGGCACCTTGTAAGCCTTGAGCACCAGTGGAGCCAGTTGATCCTGTAGGGCCAGCAGTTCCCTGCGGGCCTGTTGGACCGGTAATTCCAGGAGTACCAGGTAAACCTGTATTTCCTGTCGGACCGGTATTCCCTTGAGCACCTTGAAGGCCGGCACTACCTGTCGGACCTGTGGGACCCGTCGCACCGCCACCTGCGCCTGTCGGACCAGCTAACCCTTGTGGACCGGTTGGACCAGTAATTCCAGTTGCACCTTGAGAACCTGCTAAGCCATTAATTCCTGCTGGGCCAGTAGCTCCAGTGTTACCTGTAGCTCCTTGTAAACCTTGTGGTCCAACATTACCTTGTGGCCCTGTTGGACCTTGGGGGCCTGTAGCACCATTCGTTCCATTAGTACCAGGAGTTCCTTGTGGACCGGTCAAACCTGTAGCACCTGGTAAACCAGTATTGCCCGTAGGTCCTTGTTGACCTTGGGGGCCAGTAGAACCCGTAGGTCCGGTAATTCCGTTGATACCAGGAACACCTTGTAAGCCTGT
>CAZVLM010000003.1:0-10264 GCA_964628065.1 uncultured Candidatus Saccharibacteria bacterium | reverse complement strand
TAGAACCCGTAGGTCCGGTAATTCCGTTGATACCAGGAACACCTTGTAAGCCTGTGTTTCCAGTGGGACCTTGCGGACCTGTTGGGCCCGTAGTACTGTTTCCTGCAAATAATGCATATGGCACACTCAATAACTGCTGTGTTCCCATTTGCACAAATCCTCCATTGTTAAGATTCATCTCAACAGTAAGATATTTGTTTGCAGTAGACCAAGCAATGTTTTCAAAGCTACCCAACTCAACTCGGCCTGCACCTATAAAACAAGTAATTATAGCCTGAGCATTAGAACTTAGTATATGAGTTTCCTGATATTCAGTTAACCCTGGAGATACTCCCTCTTTGATACTAAACCTCATAACAACCTGCTGGTTAGGCAACATCTGTCCAGAACTGTTCCTGAGAACAGCCTGATAATTAAATGCTTGCGGAACCTGTGAAAACAGATTTACCGCAGTGAATAACAATAACGTAGTAACAAATCCTGCGATAAATTTTGCTTTCATGGCTTAAAAATTTAAATAGTGATGAAATTTAAAAAAACGATTCGAATAAATAATAGCACTTATTTGAAGAAAAGTCAAAATCCCCAGAAAAACTGGGGATTTCTTTTTGTGACTTATTCTGCAGGAACCGGCGACTCTTCTAACTGAGGAGGTGTTTCCTCGCTTGGTGGAGGCAGATCTTCTTCAGCAGGTGGAACCGCTTCCTCCTCTTCAGACGGAGGCTGTTCTTCCGCAGGCGGAACAACTTCTTCTTCGGTTGACGGCGTAACCGGAGGGGTTACGGGAGGAATGACAATGTTCTGAGAATTTAATACCTGGTTAAGCTGACTTCTGCTCAAGCATGTTTCTCCCTGTTCATCCTTCACGCATACTTGCTCAGTAGTAACCTTCTTAGAAAAGATATTTCCAAGTCCGTTCGCACTATCCCCAAGCCAAGCAATGAGACTATTTATAAACGTAGTATTCTGAGCCGTTGCAAAATTTTCTATACTCTTTATTTTTAAATCCAACTCTCTTATTCCTTCAACAAGAATAGGAGTGATACCTGCATAATTTACTTGCAAGTATCCATTCGGCGCAACACTTACCAGTTCTGGATAATATTGCTGTAAGTCTTGAGCAATAAATCCGATATGATTCTCAATATCTGCTCCATTAATCCAGTTGAACATCACTGTTTTAACTTGAGTAAGATTGGTTAAGGTACTCGCAGACAAGTCGACAATATTCTTCTTAAGTCGCTGGTCTGAAGAACAAGAAATACCTGCGCCCGTTATCGTACTTACACTACATGTGCTAAATCCGTTTCCGGTGATTACCAAATCGTCGATAGGCATCAGACTTGAACCAATCATTAACTGGTTTGATGCGGTATTTGTAGCTCCCGCACCAATGGCAATACTATCAGGAAATCCACCCGTGTCCGTTTCCTCACCAATAAGGATTGATGTGTTACCTTGGGAAACTGCATCAACATCAGCCGTCGCCCCAGAATCTGTTCCAGTGATAACGTCTGATGTGCTGAAAGGTGCATATGATGCAGAAAGTGTTAGAACACTTCCCGTATCTGACAGTACTCGAGCACTAGTACCAGAGACTGAGCCTGTTACTACTTCTCCAAAAGCAAATGTACCAACACGATTACTATACGTTATCGTTGTCGAGGTATTATTAACCGTATCACCGTACCCTGCATTTCTTCCGATAAAAATTGAGTTTCGTGCCGTAGGTGCTTCCATACCAGCTTGTATTCCCATAAATACAGATCCTGTTGCATTGGTGGCGCTTTTTCCTGCGCTGTCTCCAATGAAAATAGATTGAATCGCATTTACCGCTGTTCTTCCCGATTGGTTTCCAATGAAAAACGAGTCTACTGCATTGGTTGCTCCTTCTCCGCTTAATACACCAAGGAATGTTGAGTCAGTAGCATTCGTTGCATTCTTTCCAGCGCGGTAGCCAATGAAGGTTGAAGCTGAAGCGTTCACAGCATCCATACCTGCCTCATTTCCAAGAAACGCAGAAGAATACGCACCCTCTCCTGTAAGAGGTGTTCCTAAAGAATAATTAGTCATATATCCTGCGCGATAGCCAATAAATGTCGACGACGCTGCAAGATTTGCCTTATACCCTGACTCTGCTCCGAGAAATGTAGATTGGGCTGCTCCTATCGCACCATATCCTGACTGGTAACCAATAAAATTAGAGTTTCCTCCAATATTGAAAACATTTGCTGATGCTCCTAAGAAATCAGATAGGCCTTGAGCATTATAACCTGCACGATATCCAAAAAAGTTCGAGTTATCAGCACCATCAGCACCACTTCCCGCTTCGAACCCAAGGAAGTTTGAGTTGTTAGCATTCAAGGCTTGGTATCCTGCAGAAGATCCAATGAAAGTAGAATGGTCAGCAGAGGCAGCCTGGTATCCAGCCGAGGAACCTACAAATACTGACTCTGCAGCATTGAGCGCATAATATCCAGAATTGTCTCCAAAGAAAACAGATTTTGCCGCATCTTCACCATGGTATCCTGCGCGATTTCCGAAGAAATTTGAGTTGTTTGCCCGATACGCATAACATCCCGCTTCAAATCCGAAAAAGTTCGCATTATTAGCGTCCGTAGCATAACAACCTGAGCCTTGCCCAAGGAAGTTTGAGTTGTTAGCATTGATGGCACCTATTCCGGCTTGAGTACCGATAAAGTTTGAAAAGTCTGCATTCGTAGCTCCGTCTCCTGCGCCGATTCCTATAAATACCGTGTTGTCTGTGGATGCACTATTTTGACCAGCATCATTTCCGAGCCATGTATAAGTACCCGCCGTTGTAGCAATCAACGTCAACACCTTACAGTCGTAGGCTGTGTCACCTGGCTGACAATCTGGATCAAGTTCCGTTCCGGGAACATATCCGCCGGAGCCAAGAGATGGCGCAGCGAAAACGACAAATCCATACCCTACCACTGATAAGAGCACAAAAAAGAATGCGAGAAATTTACGACCAAAAAACATATATTTATTATAACAGCGATCACGTTATTGACCAACAGAAAAACTCCATTAAGGAGTTTCTATTGGAACCGTTTCTGGAACAGGCACTGGCAAAGATTCTTCGGGGATAGTTTCCGGAATATCCACAACTGACTCTTCGGGTATATCTGATGTATCAATAATAGGATCGGGCTGTTGTGGAACTGGCGGCAAGGTAACTTGTGAATTTTGCCAAGCCTTAAAGGATTGAAGATCCGACTCATTTATACATGTCGCGCCAATACACAACTCTTGATCAACGTGAATTCTCGTAATTTTATTTAGTGAATCTCCTAACCATGAAATTAATGTATCGAACAGTGACTGGTCCTGCAAAGAATTTGCCGTATTTTGAATAGTGTTAATTTTTAAATCCAGCTCTTGAACGGCCTTTGCAAGGGCCGAGGTCATGTCCTGATATCTGACTCCGCGAACTGTGACTCCATCGTCTTCATAAAATACTAATCGGGGATCAAGCAAGGCAACTTCTTCAGCAATAAATCCAATTCGTCGGTCTCCAGTATCCTTGTAGGTAAACATGCGCGGAGTAAGAGCTTTTACAAAGGAAAGTCCTAGATCTGAATTTGCAATATTATCCTTAAATCTTTGAGAAGACACCACACAATCATCTCCGCCAGTATTTACTGTTACTTCGTGGGTCGTATCGTTAATACACAGCGCATCATAACTTCCTCCGCCAGTACCACTTGCGAGTGAATTCATGAAGATTCCTCCATCTGACTGAATCTCCATTTTCGTACTTAAACTTTGTACTGATGTGCCCGATGTTGTCGCATCCGATGTTTGAAATAAAATTGATCCACCCGTTGCATTTCCAGTTGATTTTCCTCCCGCAAGAATTAGTTTTCCTCCGGGTTTATCTGCTATCGTATCACCACCGCCTGTAGCATGAATCGTGATATCTGTTCCAGCACCCCCCGTTGAAGCCCGCACTCCCTGTCCAATATACAGGTCCGAGATTCCTGCAGTTGGAGATCCTACCACCATCTGATTTGAAGCCGTTATCATTGCATCATATCCGAGAGCAATTGAACTTCCCCATCCATCTGTATCTACCCGAGAAAATGATCCGAGAAATACATTTCTTGAACCACTAATTGAATTATCTCCGGCCGTATCTCCCAAAGCAACATTGAATGACCCCGAAATATTATCTTGTCCTGCGAGCGCTCCGAGGAACATGTTATTTGATCCATTAATGTTTGAGTTTCCTGCAAGAAATCCAATCATCACGTTTGAATAAGGGGACGTGGTAACGGCACCTGCGGAATAACCAATCATTACACTGTTTCCTCCTGTAAGAAGCTGACCCGCCTGATTTCCAATTAATACGTTTGCCCCAACGGTTGTTCCTGATTCTCCGGCATGCGATCCAATGGCAATAGTATCTCCCGCTGACGTAATAGAATGACCAGCATTCAACCCAAACACAATATTCCCTTGAGCAGTAGTGAACGAAGTACCTCCGCCGATCGTAGGTGTAAACACGTTATTATTTGCAACATCCACGGCTACAAACGGATCAGTCCAAACCAATTGTCCCGATCCATCCGTTGCTAAAAACTGCGTCACGGATCCATCTCCTACAGGAAACGTATATGAACTCGCTCCGTATCCAAACGTGATAGCCTGAGTTGCGTCATTTATGGACAGTACTGTATCGTTTCCCAGACTTAACGTATCTCCTACAGAAAATGTTGTACCATGCGTATCAATCGAAGTCTGAAACGTAGACGAGTTTCGTGTAAATCCAGTATCCCCTGTAAGATTTCCCGAACTATTAACATAAAGGACTTGACCTGCTGTTCCTCCAGTAACAGGATTATTGATCGCAAGACTATTTGGCGGAGTAACAAAACAGTCATAGACAAGATCGTTCGGATCACACTCAGGATCAAGCTGTGTTCCTGGTGCATATCCACCCGTAGGTGGCGTTGCTGCAAAAACTATAAAACCATATCCCAGTATCGAGATCAATGTTAAGAAAAGACTAATTGTCTTTCGGTGGAGTTGCATACTATTTAAGTATTATAGCAGTTTTACGTATTATGTCGCAACAAAAAACACCTCCTAGCCGTAGCTAAAATATTTTTCGATGCGAACGCGAGCTATGTGAGCGAGAAAAATATTTTAGCAGAGGCGTAGAGGTGTTTTTTGTTGTGCCTATTTAACGTTAAATGTAGCTCGTACAGTTACAGAAATCTCCTTATCAATTTTTGAAGTGTCGTATTGGCCGTAATCACCATTGTCTACAGCACCCTTAGAAAGTACTTGCACCACACCGCTTGAGGCTGATTGTAATTTGCCCACTGACTGACGACTTGATTTTGCCATTGCGCTGGCACGAGCTCTCGCATCGGTAATCGCGTCCGTAAGAAGACTTACTCGTGATTCATTAAGCTTTGAATAGTAATACTCAAGTCCGTTCGACTGGAAAAGTACTCCTTGGTTTACAATGTCTCCCACATTTTTTGCAATATCAGTTACTTTTTGCACATCACCTGAGTTAATTTCAATATTCTGCATAAGCATATATCGCTTTGGGTCGTTCGCGTTCTGACTATATTCTTGATTCATTGAGACTGGAGAAATAATAATCGAGTTATCTGCAATTCCGTTTTTACTTAAGAAAGCCTGGACTGTTTTTAAGTCTCCCGCTAGCTGTGCATACCCAGCTTTTAATTCTGCAGCGCCTACATTTCTAGAAATACTTGCTCTCCATATTACATTATCAGCAACAACAGACTGCCGAGCAGATCCTGTAACAGTAAGAGTGTCTCCTCCTGATTTTTTACTTAGATAGAAAACTCCTCCTACAATGACTGCAACGATAAGGGCTCCTGCGATAATAAATGATTGTTTGGTGGTATTCATGTATATAAGTATACCACGTAATAACCGCAACAAAAAAGCGGGACCTAGGGGGTCTCGCTTGATGGTGATTCTGGCACGGGATCTGCCTCTGGTGCAGGATCTACTACTGGTTCGTTAACTACTTCTGGTGTTGTTTCTGGCACTACTTCAACAACTGGTTCCGTCGCCACTTCTTCTGAAACGGGTTCTACTACTGGATCAGATACCTGCTCGGGGCCCGGTGCCGGCTGAGCAGGAACCTGTGGAACTATCACCGTATTCTTGTTCTGAATCATTTGCTGTAGGTCAGCCTTCGTTACACAGACGTCATCAATACAGATTTGGTCTTTTGCATGAAGCGTTCCCGCGAAGATGTCTGTTATTCCATTGGCCTTGTTACCAAGCCATGCGACAAGACTGTCAAGGAATGTCTTATTCTCAGCGTTTGCAAAATCTTCGACTGATTTTATTTTAATATTTAATTCTTTAATAGCTTCAAGATTCATCATTCCTAATCGGGTATAATTCACCTGCTTGTATCCATCCTTGTCAGTAACAACAAGATCTGGAAATACTTGTTCAACATTCTGAGCAATGACTCCAAGCTGAACGATTCCTGGCATAAATCCTTTCGTAGCAGCAAGACTGTTCCATTCATAGTTTACAAGATTGATACTTGTAAGTTTTTCGAGAACATTAGTAACTGGAACAATGTTAGTCTTCAGTCGCTCATCAGAAGAACACGTTCCTCCAAATCCTGTTCCAGAGAAATCCTTGATACATCCATTATTGCCCGATGTTCCTACTCTAATATCACCGAAGACTTCCAACTTGTCTGTTGCCGCAGTTGTGCCAATTCCTACGCCCGGATTGCGAATGGTAAATCCTGTACTACCTCCTGAATAATCTAATCCATTATCATTTACTGACAACATGTATGAGGCAGCGGTACCAATATTCAAATGAAATAAATGCACCTCCGTTGGACTTGCCTCAACACGACTGGTGTCAGTAATACTATTACCACTATCAAGAACACCGTAGTATATCTGCGCATGAGGCACACCTCCTGCATCCAGAAGGTTGTAGTAACCCGCATCCCATTGTTGGTCCAGGTGCGCAGTAAAAGACCCCAGACCTCGCGCGACGTTGCCCGGTCCGGCACTGGTTAAACTCGACCCCATATAAGTAACTATATTAGTATAGGGAGAATAGTCATTTAAGACAAATCCTTCTGACATTGTGGTAAATTCAAATCCGTCATTATTATTCGGACGGAAATTTATATAATCACTGAATCCACTACCTCCGCTCAGTACGAAATCCCCTGTTAGCTGAAATGTGGTATCAACCGCATTAAAACTCATGTCATTATCAACGTTGAAAAATATATTATTCCCTACATTGAACGTATTATCTGCATTTGTAGTATAGATAGTACTTGCAGCATTCATATTTATATTTCCTACAGAAGTAAAATTAGTATCTCCTGAATTGTTCATACTAAAGTTTCCAGGCTCTATAGTAAGACTCATAGTATTAAGCCCAACTGTTCCACCAACAAAAAACGATTTTGTACTATTATTCCATGTAAAATCACTACTGCCTCCAAATGATCCACTGTTGTTAAACTGGATCTGCGTATTTAATCCTCCCGGAGTGGTTGCTGTACCAGTACTATCATTTACCCAAGAAAAATTTCCTGATCCATCTGTTTTTAGGATTTGCCCAGTTGTTCCGTCAACGGTAGGCAACGTGAAATTAGTACCGTCGTAGTTATAATGGAACCCTGTTCCGTCTAGTGTTATTCCTGTGTCAATTCCGCCCGTTGTGGTTGATGCCAAGTTTACTTCACCGGAAGTTGGGAGTGTCAACACTGAGCCAGTAAAATTAATTCCATCACTTGAAGATAAGTTAACTCTAGGATTACCACCATTCCATTCATTTGTAATGGTTACTGATTTTTGAGTTGTAAAATCAAGGAGTAGATTCTGGACAGCGCTCCCTGAGCCGATATTCATGTCACCGTTTACTGAACCGTAAAAATATCCATCTGTTGGGTCAAGTGAAATCATTCCTGCCAACTGTTCGCCCCCATCCAAGAAATTATCGTTGTTACCCATCAGAGTAAGTGTTCCGTCCCCATGAGTAAAGACATTTTTAAAGTCCCCCAGCAGATCCAACTTTGTTTCTGGAGTAGTAATACCAATTCCCACATTCCCACCTGAATTAATTCTCATCGCTTCTGCATTGTTTGTTTTAAGTACAAAATCCTCCACGTCCGTAGTGCCAATGAATTGAGTACCTGCTGTTGTCCCACTGTTTCCTCCAAGGAGCCATCCTCCTTGCACTTTACAGTCATAGCCCGTGTCGCCCGGCTGACAATCAGGATCTAATTCTGCGCCTGGGGCATATCCACCTGACCCAAGTGATGGTGCTGCAAATACTACATAAGAATAAGCTGACAGTGCAAGAATCGAAAGAAAGATGAAAAAATATTTGTTTGTTATGAAAAACTTTTTAGCAGACATAATACTTGTTAAGTATAACAGTTGTATTACTTTAAAACAAATCATTATCTCTACTTAATTGGGCAAACTAAGGAGTTTCTGAATAGTACTTTACATATTTGCTTTATAATGTATAATATTAATGATTTTCTCTTTTAACAATTAAAAACTTACACATGAAATACACAGGAACTGGATTTGTCTCTTTTAATTTTTTAGACTGTCTGGCAATAATTGCTATTTTTACAGCAGGATTTGTAACCCTGCCTTATCATGACGGAATTGGTCTCTATGACTCCGCCTGTTATGTGCTTGCCGCAGAACATTTCGTTCATGGCAAACCGATTGACTTTTCATCTAACATATTCGCGACGCGAGTATTTACATGGCTTCCCCAAGCAGCTTACATTTCATGGTTCGGATTAAATGGATCGATTACATGGGTAACAACACTTGAGCTTTGTTTTTTTCTAACAACACTCTACTGGTTTTTAAGAAAACAAGATCAAACCATTGCTTTCATGTCAGTCATTCTGATTGGATTTTTGCATCATGTTCTTGCTGAAAGTTCCGTAACATTAGGAGACATTCTCCTAATGGGTACTCTGAATCTTTCTGTACTTATTGCATGGAGCTCAGAATCAACACCCCAATCAAACAAATCGCTCGGCTGGAAAGGTGTTATGGCTGGATTTTTTTGGATTATTGCTTTCTATACCAAGGAGAGCGCTGTATTTTTTCTACCATTCTTTGGATGGTTAACATTTAAGTCATGGCAACAGAATAAAACAATGATATATTACTGGAAAGGATTCTGGGGAATGCTCTCTCTTGGAGGAATAGTAACAATGGCTTTCTCTTATTTATTATTTAAGGATCCGCTTTGGAAAATCCATGGCGTTGAAAATGCTATTGCCGCAGCGAATGAAGCTTATGGCACTGCAACATTTTCAGGTATTTTAAAGAGATGGACTATTTGGCCTGCGGAGATGTTTGCTCAAAATTTCGGATTCGGGTTACTTACAATGCTTGCTGCACCCTTCATACTATTTAAGAGGGATCAAAAACTTGTTTTTTGGCTTAGGTATGCCGTATGTATTATGATTACTTGGATCTTTTGCAGTCAAAAAATTAGTGACTATAGTCCCATCGGTCTTATCCCAAGACTTTGGTTACCAGTACTTCCGGCACTTGCTATAGCTGCTGCTCACACCGTAGCAATGATTGCCCGTAAACAAGAACGTTTACGTGATATTAGCATTATTATTATTGTGGGTGCAGTATGGCTTTTACTTGATCACTTATCAGAAATTGAAGTGACATCTGCCGGGCGCGATCCCTTTTGGATCAAGTCCGCATTCCATGGATTTTCGTTTGTAATTATTGGAATAATCGGCATTAGAATACTACCAAAAATTCCCGACGTACTCCCAAGTGTACGACCTTTGACACTTTGGGTTGTAATGTTTCCTTCATGTTATGGTGCTATCAATCAAGCGCTATCAAGAGTTACAGAAGATAACCATTATTCATCTTATGATTACGGAAGAGAAGCTACCAGTTACCTCAAAGACCGTAATCCGAGACTCATCATGAGCTCCTGGATTTATTCAGGAAGTTATCCGATCTTTGGTGTTTCTGATTTACCAGTTATTGCTTATGGGGTTAACGATTCGATTGCTCCACCAGAAACTTATTTGCTTCTCAACAAAATCCAGATTAATTACGAGCGGTCAGGCGCACAAGAAAGTGCATTCTCAACAGAACTGGTGCTCCGCAAACCACTTGAAGAACATCCCGAACGCTTCGGATTTAAGAAAGTATGGGAAAATAAGATTTACGAAATTTGGAAAAAC
>CAZVLM010000002.1:18992-68064 GCA_964628065.1 uncultured Candidatus Saccharibacteria bacterium | reverse complement strand
AGGAAAAGTGCTATATTGTAGACGTAGCAACTGATGGAAAAACAGGCGCTCGCCTAGCAAAAGCTAATGACTACGATATTGTCTTGCTCGATTACGGACTCCCAGAAAAGAACGGATTCTCTGTTTGCGAAGAGATTAGGAATCAGCCGAATGCATCAAAAAGAAGTACCCCGATTATTATGATTTCGGTTACTGATGATGTGCCGCATATTATTGAGGGACTCAACGGAGGGGTTGACGACTACCTGACAAAGCCATTCTTCTTTGACGAGCTCTTTGCTCGAATGCAGGCAATTCTCAGAAGGCCTACATTAAGCTCTAAGACGACTTTCGCGCTCGACGATTTGGTCCTTGATAGCACCACCCAGCAAGTTACCCGTGGTAATAATTCTATCTACCTTACGAAGAAGGAATTTGGATTGCTTGAATACCTCCTTAAGAATAAGGGCGCTGTCGTTTCTCGAGGGGCTATTACGGAACATGTGTGGGATATGAATGTAGACTCAACTTCAAATACGATTGAAATGCATGTTCTTAATTTAAGAAAAAAGATTGATACACCTCGCAAGAAAAAGCTCATTCATAATGTCCCTGGACGAGGGTATAAGATTGATGTACAACGGTAGAATTTATTTTTGTCTTATTTTTTCTTGTATGTTTCTTGAGTACGCAGTAGCTAAACTTGGTACATGAAATTAATTAGTCGATTAATTTCACTTATTAAGTTAAGCAAAGTTCACTTATGAAAATACTTGCAGAAAATCTTCTCAATAAGAACTCTCATCGAACTAAAGAAGTTCTTGAGCGGTCCTCAGTTGAAAAGACAGAATTCTTGCCTTGGGATCAATAATTTGATACATAAATAAAATGGATACCAATTTAACCAAAAGACGATCTTTTTCTGTAAATACCCTAGTAAAAAGAGGTATTCATTTTATATATGAAAAACTTATTAAGCCAAAATCAAAAAATGAAGACATCCGTCGAAGGGAGTTTGTTCTGAACATAATCCTGCTTGGTTCTATTATTTTGTTGGGAATATTATCTATTAGTTTACTAATCTCTGAGATTAAATATGGCGAGTCCTATGTGGGGTTTCCATTCCTAGGGATGTTATTGTTTGTTGGAATATTCACTTTCCTTCTGACTCTTTCCAGAAAAAGTTGCATCCGTTTGGCCTCATATATTCTTATTGCAATATATTTTGTTCTCACAATGTACGGAGTAGCATCGTGGAGCTTTGTGTTACCAATGATTATTCTAGGATCGATTATTGTAATTGTTATTTCTAGTATATTAATAAGTACAAGATTCGGATTTGTTATGACCCTGGTTATTGGGATGAGTATTGTTTTACTTACTTACCTTCAGATACATAACATTATTCCTGTTCATCTTTATTGGAGAAGTGAACCAATAAGACTGCAAGACACCCTCGAGATGAGTTTCATCTTCCTCCTCGTATCAGGAATCTCATGGCTATCAAACCGGGAAATGGAGCGATCATTGGTAAGGGCACGAAAATCCGAGTTGGCGCTTATTGAAGAGCGAAATATGCTCGAGGTAAAAGTCGAGGAGCGTACCCAAGCATTAAAAGCTGCTCAAAGTGAGCAAGTATCTCAGTTGTACCGATTCGCAGAACTTGGAAAACTATCATCGGGAATATTTCATGACTTGATGAATCCATTAAATGCCGTCATTGCAAACGTAGACCAACTTGAATCAAAAACAGAAATTCCAGAACTCAAAGATTCCGTAGAAAAAGCCGTACATGCAAGTCGTCGTATGGGAGATTTTTTGGGAACCATTCGGAAGCAGATAAAGCCTACCTTGGTTATGGAAACATTCTCAACGAATCAAGAACTTTCCGAGGCGGTGGATATGCTTAAACACAAGGCTCGTATCAATAATGTCAGCTTAAAGCTCAACCTTCCTAAGGAACTCTTCCTTTTTGGAAACCCGCTTAAGTTTCATCAAATTGCAATAAACCTTATTTCTAACGCTATAGATTCATACGATGGCATAACTAAAGACAACAAGGCCGTAACCATTACCCTTTCCAAACGGGACAAAAACGCCGTCTTAAAAGTAACCGATCACGGTTGCGGAATTCCTGATGAAATTAAAAATAGAATTTTCGAACAATTCTTTACGACAAAACCCCAAACAAAAGGACTTGGTCTCGGCCTTTCGACTACCAAAAATATCCTTGAACGAGATTTCAACGGCTCTATTTCTGTAACAACAAACCCCGACGGCGGAACCACATTTTCTGCAGTATTTCCTAGCGAACTGTAATCATAATGAGTACACAACTTCATACGTCGCTTTCAAATCACATTCTTTTACTAAAGGACTTTCTTTCTCATGGAACCATTTCAAGTACACCTTACACAAACACTCCCACAAATTTCTACCCCTCACTCATACTACAAATTATTTCTTCACTTAACATTGAAGATCTCAAGCATGAGAAAGACGCACTCGCGGGCCACCTTATTAACCAAAAAAGTTTATCCTGGACGTGGAACTACCGCGCAAGGTTACCAAACGAAATCCATTCTGACCTCCCTGACGATCTCGACGACACTTGCATCGCACTAGCTGCTCTTTATCTCTATGACCCGAGTATTATAGACGAGGAGGCCATGGTAAGCATCGTTAACACCCTAATCCGCAACGAAACCGCCGAAGGTGGCCCCTATTTTACCTGGGATGTACCGTGCGAGATGAGGCAATCATGGAAAGATGTAGACATTGTTGTAAACAGCAACATTATGCACTTTCTATCCGTTATGGGTATTGATCTACCAAACTTAACCACTTTTATTGAAGACAAAATTAAGCAGGTTGATTTACGATCTGATTATTACAAATCCCCTATTGTTATTATCTATTTCCTCTCAAAGTGGTATCGTGGCGCATTGCAAAAAGATTTGCTTATCCTTCTTGATAAGGAAACACCTGCAAATCCATTAGAAAAAGCCCTCTTCATATCTGCTCATATAAACCTTTATGGTGAGCTAAGCACAATCAAGAGACTTGTTGATGAGGTT
The DNA here is from genome assembly GCA_964628065.1 of uncultured Candidatus Saccharibacteria bacterium. Taxonomy (GTDB): domain Bacteria; phylum Patescibacteriota; class Minisyncoccia; order Phycocordibacterales; family UBA1006; genus CAIXMG01. Next base: position 65,008 of record CAZVLM010000002.1, on the reverse strand, counting down.
ATATTAAATACAGAAATCAAGAACTGTCCTGTATTTATAGAAAAAGTTACAAAAGACGCCATTCATTGGAGTGGATGCGAGGCATTTACTTGTACTGCCATCATTGAAGCACTTTCTCTTTATGATAAAGCATGTCACCAGCCAATACCTCCTCTGTCTCATAATGAAAACACAGAGCTCATGATTAATAATTTCCTTAAGGATTATCCACCGACTATCTCAGAACCTATTCTCCAAGAGTTTAATTCGTTCAAAAAATTATCCGCTCTCGCAAATCTTCCTAGGACGTTTTACCAACACATTATTCCTGACTATCAGAGCTTAGATGGCACAATGATAGAAAAACTTTGTTTTGCAAACGCGCTTGGTTGGATTGGGTATACCTTCTATGACGACGTACTGGATGACGGTAAAATAAAAGACCTCCCTGCTGCAAATATCTGCGCCCGTGAAATGTTAAGCATCTTTTTAAGTATTTCATCAGACCCTGTCATTATCACAACCTTGAACACTATCGACACTGCCAATCACTGGGAGTACACTCATTGCAAATGCTCTGTAGTAAACTCAGTTATTCATCTTCCTGCGATATTACCAGATTATGTAGACCATTCTGTGTTGGCAGAAAAATCATTAGGACTCGCCATTGCTCCCCTTCTCCTTATTCTTGCTTCTCATCATCCGGACAAGATAAAAGAGATTTCGGCGCTTGAATCGTTTTTCCGGCATTACCTTATTGCGCGACAGTTAAATGACGATGCGCATGATTGGTTTCATGACTTACAGAATGGATTTTTAAATTCAGTCAGCACTCCCCTTATTGCACAATACTTGCAGAAGGATAATCACGAATATGAACTTAATCTTACAACCGAAAAGGATGCCCTTCAAAAACTATTCTGGTATGAAATTATTGACCAGGTTGCGAGTGATGTTTTCAATCATATAGAACTCGCACGAAGCAGTCTTATGTCTATTACCATTTTAACGGATATTACGTTCCTTTCGAAACTGCTTGACCCTCTTGAAGAATCCACAGAAAAAGCACTTTCTGAACGCGATAGCGCTCTTAGATTCTTGAAAGCTTATTATTGAGACCTTGACCATCCTTTTCAAAGGCGTACACTGGATATGGTTCGAAAGTTATCAGTTAATCCGCCTCGAGACATCATTGAGGCATAATTATATGTTGAAATGGAGTGTTATCTTTCTTATCATTGCAATCGTAGCCGCTATTCTCGGATTCGGAGGAATCGCAGGAGTTGCAGCAACGATCGCAAAAGTCCTATTTGTTGTTTTCCTTGTATTCTTCATCATTGCCGTTATTTCAGGCGCAGTGCTTGGGAAGAAGGCAGCCGATGTGATCAAGTAATGAACCTAAAAAACCAGTGCTTGCTGGTTTTTTGTATGGATTATTTCAGTGCCTCGTTTAACTTGATTCTTGTCTTCTTTCCGAATAGTCCGTCAGCGTCCAGGCCATGACTTTTTTGAAATATTCTCAATCCTGCTTTTGTGCAGTCTCCATAAATGCCGTCCAATGCGCAACTTTTTATTTTTAAGAAGTTAAGTGCTATCTGAATGGCTAACACTTCCCTGTTTCTTGTTTTTCCGGGCGAAAGATTTTTGGTCCACGCATGAGTAAATGTTTTTGATTCGCTTTTCTTTCCTGATAAATACTCTTCAAGTCCCAAGTAGGTCGCCTGCGCCATTGCCTCTAGTGTCGTCTTTGAAACCTCCAATCGCAGTTGCGGCTCATAAATATATGAGTACTCAATAAGGATACTTGGAACAGTAAGTGTTGCGCTTGAACCAAGCGCAATCAGACTGGTATCAGGAATAACGCCCGACTTATCAGCCAAATCTGATTCTAGAAATAGGTTACTTGCAGGAATAATATCACTGAGTCGACTTCCGATTGACACGGCAACTTCACGTGAAGGATGCGCATTAGGAAGAATGTCGCCTGGAGCATAGATAGAGTAACCAACATATTCGCCCACTTTGTTTTCCTTGCGAGGATAGTGATCGTTAAAGTGAACACTTATAATGAGATCGAAATCATGCTCTCCTGCCCATTTGTTTACGGCATATAATCGATACGCAACTTGCGCATTTGCGGGAGCATGGGGCACTTCTTTCTTTGGCGTTACTACGACCGAACCTGAACCATTTGAAGGAGTTGCAGCTGCCTGCGCAGCAGCATCTTCTTTCATTTTTTTATAGAGCGACTTACGTTCTCCTGTAAAACTTGCAACCGCGTCTTTTTGAGTATCAAAATACGAAAGAAGTTCCGGAATATAGTTTCCTGTTTTCACGTCTCGCGATACCACTACCTGTAACTGAGGATTTTTATTAAGCTTTTCAGAAATCTCTCCTGCCAGCCTCAGGTTCAAATCAGCTTCTCGCATACCCCTAAACTCCGTTCCAGAAAATTCGTTGTCATGGCCTGGAATAATCAAAACCTTTATCGGCGTACCTGATTGGTATTTTTGAATAAGTGTACCCGCTTCTGCAAAAGCAGTACCAGCCATTGCCAGTATTCCTATTATGGTGATTATTATTGAGGAGAATAACTTCATAAGGTAAGTATAGCAAACAAAAAAGCCTTAGGCTTTTATTGTTTCTACAATCATTTTCATAGGAATCCCGCTTTCATATTCAGTCCCCTTTCTTAAGATTTTTGAGTAGGGCTCTTTTACGGTTTTTATAAGAAGATTGTTTGCTCCGCAGAGGTTCATATAATAACTCATTGGCCTGAAGTATACTGTCAGGTCTTCTTGGATTTGGAGCCAATTATTAAACGTTCTTACCTTGCGAGCTTCTAAATATTTTTCTTCTTCCTTATTAGTTTCATCTTGAAGGACTGCGCCAATAGCTCGATAAAGTGACCACTTCATCGGATGATCTATTGAAAAGATGAATCTCCCACCTGGCTTTAATACCTTGCGAACGTTTTTTAAAAAAGCATCCACGTCTGCAATATACCAAATAGCCATGTGAATAATGACGAGATCGAAATGGTTTTCTGGAATTCCTGAAAAATCTTCGCCTTGTTGTACGGAATACTTGATTCCTGATTCGTCATATTTTTCTGTGGCAAGCCTTACGAGACTTTCTGAAATATCGGTCGCATAAATTTCTTTTGCCCCTTCTTTTTTAAGTTTTCGGGCAATGTAGCCATTTCCGCATGCAATATCGTAAATGGTTAATCCTTCTGGATTTCCAATAATCTCAAATAGTGGCGGATCAATGGTGTACTTGTGATTATAGCTTCCCGTATCGCCCATGTCGCTATCGTATTGTTCTGCAAATCGCTCAAATGATGTTCCTGTATCCATATGAACCGAGCATAGCAGAGAAAGATTGGTTTGTCTAAAAAGCCCCATTGCTGGGGCTTTAAAACTTATTCTGCTGTTATGAAACCAATCTGGCGCCCGGCTCGGAAAGTATATTTGCCGTCTACAATATCTTTTAAGATTTTCATTGTGCGGTGATATACGTAAGCTACGTCTCGTCCGCTAAAGAAGCAATCAGCATAAGTAATGAATGCGAGTTCCTGAAGTAAGAACTGAATTCCTATGGAAATCTGCTGCTCGCTTGGCTCTGCTGAATTCGCATTTTTAAGCACCTCTCTTGTCGTTTCATCAATCGCCGCAGCAAATGACGCATCAACATTGTATACCTTTTGAATATGGGAAGAGGCATGCTGATAAGATATATTCGTCTTAATATCTTTCCAGCGCAGTATGGTGACACTTGAAAGATTTAGGCGTTCCTGAATTTTTTTGCATTTATTTTCGAGAGCATTCGACTTGAGCCTTGCAACTCTTTCTGCATCTTCCCTACTTTTGCCAAGAGCCATCATGGTACATACGGCAGGTTCGTCTGGAATCATAATGCAAGTCGATGAAGCAGGCGCAGCCCAGTTCATTAGCTTTTCGATATTCTCTTCGCTGAAATACCTGTTGTTAATGCTTAAGCCAAGAATAAGAATACCCTTCTCTTCCAAAACTTTCTTGCCGATATCTGACGCTTCTATTATTTTCATAAGAATATTTTTAAGTGAAGTAATTCCCACAGAGCATAATCGAATCATTTGACATTGGTTACTTTTATAAGTAATATCGCTTGTAAGTGTCAGAATATGACACTTTATTTATGCTCCTATCCAGCCAAACTAAAAAATCCCTTGAGGAACTCATATTAGAAACCCTACATAAGGAAGCCGCCGAAGGCCCTTCCCTCCTTTTAAAGCTTAAGAAAAAAGATGCTTCTATTTCTAAGGAGACGTTCTATCGAATTCTTCGGTCTCTATTAAAAGAAGAAGTATTAAGTAAGCACGGAAAGATTTATGAAATAAACCGTCACTGGTTGCAGCGTATCTACAGATTCGGTAAGAAGCACATCGAATCCCCTGCCGTCATGGATAGTGACAGCATTCTCTCATTTAAGGAAGGCGACAAGATTACTTACTCATTCAAAAACCCAAACCTTATGGGGATCTACTGGGCACATACATACGACATGATTTTCGAGCAACATGATCCACGGGACCCGATTCTTGTCTTCCATCCGCACGAATGGCTTATCCATACAAGAAACACAGCAGAAACATTTTTCTTGAGCCGTATTAAAGAAGATAGAAAACTTGTATTCTTTGCCTTAGGCGGAAATACACCGCTCGACAAAGCATTCAAAAAGGACTGGTCCGGAGTCTACTTACAAATAAATACTGGCACTCATTATGGTCTTGGAAATACTGAATACATCAACGTGCTTGGCGACTTCATTTTCAAAGTAAAAACAAGCAAAAAATTTGGCAATGACTTAGATACTTTTTTTAAGAAATACAAAACCGTCGATGCGCACAATCTTAAAGAACTTTCGACGCTATGCAACCGAAACGATAAAGTTCGCATGACATTCACGCGATCGAAAAAGGAAGCCGAAAAATGGCGAACTAAGTTTAAGAAGGATTTCTATATACCAAAAAATTCTTAAGTAAAAAGCTCCCGAGTGGGAGCTTTTTACTACTTGGGGGGCTACTGGGAATCGAACCCAGATTGCGGGTACCACAAACCCGAGTGTTAACCGTTACACCATAACCCCCATATGTGCATGTGCACAGCTTGTTATAGCAAAAATAGCTGAAAAAATCTAGTCCTTTCGAACTTTTAAGTAATTTCCAAAAATACTGTGGTGTTTTACCCAAGTAGCATAAAACTGACTCCCAAGGACTACTATGATGATAAGGCCTGCATACACCAATAAAGCCTGAGCAGCATTGATCGGAATAGATCGTATTGAGCCAAGGATAAACACCGCAAGCCAAGAAACCATTGATACGGCTCCTGACGCAAATGCAATGCGTCGCATCACGCGCAATGTTGTTGTTGGCTCAACGGTCACGGGGCCAAAAGAAATTTTGGTAAGAAATGGCGTAATAAGCCAATTAAGTAGAAAGCCATTGCCGACAATTACTCCGAAAATAACAAGCTTGGTTACAAACTTTGCCTTTGTAAGATAATCCATCGGCGCAGATAAATACAAAGCGAGACCTGTTAAAAATAGGAGCACAATAATAACCCACACTGCTCCCGAGATTGTCTTAAGCACTTCATTTTCCTTGCGAGAAATTTTAAAGTCTTTTAAAAACATAAAGAACAAGGTGTCGGTGATAAGCACCGCACCAAGGCCGCCTGCCGCCGCAAGAGCATGCAAGACTACGAATATGTGCTTGTGAGCTACAAAAAACTCCATACTATTTAATAAGATCTATCTTAGCCGCAACAATGAAATCATTTTCGGAAAGGCCTCCGATTGAGTGAGTAAACAGATCCAATGTAACTTTATTATAAGAAATTGAAATATCAGGATGATGTCCGTTTTTCTCAGCCACCTTTCCTACTGCGTTCGTAAACTTAAGAGCTTGGACGAAGTCCTTGAACAGCCATTTGCGAGAGATTTTCTTCGCGCTTTTCGCAAGTTCCCACTTTGGGATTTCTTTCAGCATCAACGTCGCCTCTTTCTTAGAAAATGGCTTTATTGATTTGTCTTCGCATGGAATGCATTTTTTGTTGGCTAGTTTCATAAATGGATTATATCATATCTCACCCCTCAGTCTTGCTGCGCAAGACAGCTCCCCTTCGCAGGGGAGCATCTAACTCTACCTTTGTGAGAAACTTTCGAAGGAGTTTCCTCCCCTGCGAAGGGGAGGTGCCCGAAGGGCGGAAGGGTGAATCCGGGGAGCATCGTAACTTATCTTACAGGATCGAAAATTGTCTCCTCTACCTCTTCCCCGTTAATATGTCTCGCTATTTTAAGTCCGCCCATGATACTTGGCATAATACCCACTCCGTTACAACCCAAGTTATAAAGCAGTCGCCCATCCAAAGGCTCTCGTCCCACCACTCGCACACCCGTGCGTGTGTACCCCATTAGGCCATGCCAGAAAAACTTCTGATCAAATGCATCAGTTGTGAAATATTTTTCTGCAAAAGCAACCGAATCATCACGGAATTTTTCAGGAACATCAAACTCATTAAAATAAATTTCTCGTTCTACCAAACTTATTTCAGGGCCTCCAACTGCAAGAAGGTGCTGATTACTTTCTTCATCTCCAAATTTTCTTTGTGTAATGTAAAAGTAAATATCAGAAAGTCGCTCCTTCTGGAACTCTCCCTCTCCTTTTAGTCCTTCTTCGTAATAGCGATTCGCCATCGGTGGCAATTCATTATTAGTAAGGTAGCCCGTCATATATCCAACAACACCTCGGATCAGATGATGAAACTTTGTATCGATATCAAGTCCCTGCTTGTCATGAATATAGAAGTTTTCAAATCCATTGGTACAAAGAACGATTTCATCGCAAGTAATTACAAAATGATCAGTAAACAAACGAGGCTTGTCCGCATTAAGCTCAACACCCTGCACAAAACTCTTCTCAAAAATCTTTACCCTGTCTGGATATTTTTCAAGACACCAAAGCGCCAATCGCTCTGAAAAGAGCGCGCTGTTAAGTGTTGCTGCCTTATTAGGGATTACCGCTTTGTATCCTTCTTTTTTGAGTTCAAGCAATTCCGTAATAAGGGATCCTTCTACTTCTGTACAAATCGGATGAAACTTGGACGGAATGGTTTTCATCCATTCTGACTCACGAGAAACAAGTGTCGGGAAATGCATCAACCCATGCTGAAATCTGATGAGCTCTGTTTCAAGCTCTTCAAGGAGCGGCTTCTGATCGGTGTACCCACTGTAGCCAATGAATTCCTTAAACGGGATTTTTATTTCCGTTTCCTCGAAAATCTGAGAAAGCAGGTCCCATGCTTCTTCTACCATAGCGAGTCCTGCTACAGCTTTTTTGATACCGTGCTCGCGAGCAAGGTGAACCATTGGGCGCTCAAACTCAGCTACCACCTGTCCAGCATTGTGACCCGTTGCACCATGACCCAATCTATGACCTTCGAGCAATACGACTTTCTTATCCGTATGCTTAAGAAGGAAATAAAGCGTCACCACCCCCGCAATTCCCCCACCGACAATAACGACATCTGTTTCAACATCCTTATCAATGACGTTAATAGGTCGCTCGTGATTTAATTGCGTAAGCCAGGGAGAGTTGTTTTGTTTCATAGATTAAAGATTAACAAGAATTAGCCCAACGACTGCAAGCGCAATTCCAATTCCCTGAGCCAGACTGATCGACCCATGGAAGATAAGCACGCCTGAACCAATTACCACCAGCGCATACAGAACTGTTTGAACGACAGCGATCCAACTTAGCTTAGCTCCTGAAAAGAAAAGGTAACCGAAACCTACGACCTGAACGATGTAAAGCAGCGCAGCAGCAATAAACCACGGGTTCTTAAATATTGCTCCAAATGACTGCACGCTTGCGCCTGCTTTTTTGATAAATACATCGCCAATTGAGATGGCGAGAATGGAACCTATAAGAATCAACCAAGATATAATACTCATGATAAAAATTGTATCATAAAATCTTATCACTGGCTTATTTCCAAAAAAATGAAGCCTTGCCATGGAACTGGAAGGCTTCATTGAGCATACGAAAAATCTGATCATCTTTCCATTTGAGTTCTAATACTCTGTGCAAGAGTTTCGAAACTTTTTTCTGGTACATCATTTCTATGAATTACCGATGGAAGTATTTCAAGCCAGTGGTTAACCCAAAAACAAACACTTATTGAGGGCTCAAGAATATATTCTAAGATGCCGCGCCTTTCTTCCCGGGCTAAATATACATCTGAGTAAGCAAGCTTTAGGCACTCATCCGCTTCGAGAACAGATTTTAACCTGGCCTGTATTTCAAGAATCTCATCATGTGTTAATGAGGTTTTTCCTGAATCAATAACAAAGCCAACTATCCATGCGACAAATTCTTTTGGTTTCATTTTATTCACTTTTAAGTTAATCAAAATAACAGTATCCATACAAGAATACCGCTATTTATAATATTTGTCAAACTTATTCCTTCCACTGAATCTTCTTATCCTCCCTCACGGCACACGTATTCGCTACGAACTGTACGCGGCCGGAGCCTTTGGCGTAGCTGTTGTAATGCATTTCATTTTTCTCGGCATACTGCTGGTGATAATCTTCCGCTTTGTAAAATGCTTTTTCAGGAAGAACTTCTACAGCGACTTTAAGTGGTGCAAATAAGCCACTGTCATCCAACTCCTTTATTAAGCTTTCGGCAATTCCCTTCTCTTCATCATTCTTATAATAAATCGCTGTTTTATATGATTCCCCGCGATCGTAAAACTGTCCGCCTGCATCAGTCGGATCAATGTGATCAAGGAAAAACTGGCACAGTTTTTTAAAACTTACAAGAGATGGATCATAAGTAATTTCTACTGCTTCGCGGTGATTGCCGTGATCTTGGTATGTCGGATTTGACGTATCACCACCCGAATACCCCGAAATTGCATTAATAACGCCAGGAACCGCTCTTAAATCATGCTCTGTGCACCAGAAGCACCCGCCTGCAAATATGGCTTTTTTATAATTTGATTCCATAATCTTATTTTTGACTTTCTACAAATTCCTTAAATCCTTTGAGGTCTGCTTCTGATCCAAGAATGTGAATTCTATCAGGATTTTCTACTACTACTTCTTTAAGTTCAGGATGAGCACGTATACTTAGTTGGTATACAGGAAATCCTAATTCATCTTTTTCTCCCCCGTATTCAACCATATACTCATTAATCTGCTTGAACGTATCCCTGTCTAAATAATCATAATTAAAAAGTGTATCGCATCCATTGGTATATTCTGATACTCCCAAACCATTAGGAACTGGTACCCCTATTCGAAACCATTCTTTCCATTTTGATTCTGTAATGAAAGGCTTAGTGACATTTACTACCGCAGATAATACCATCCCACTGTCATAGGTGTAACCTCGCGGCTTATCAAGAGTTGGCGAAAAATAAACTCCTTTTCCAAAATTTCTCGCCGTGACCACTTTCTCTGTATGAAACTTTTCAAAAGGGATTTGTTCTCTGGTGCCGTGATAGACAACGTCTTTGAATTTACTATCAGGGAAAATAGTGTCTAAATATTCAGAATATTGTTCAATACTGCCAATCTGAGACAATTTAGGATTCTTCTCAAATACAAAATCTAGTCCTTTCTTGATCGCGATTTTTTCTGGAAATCTCTCTTTGTTTTCTTCTTCTGCTTCCTTGCGAAGTTCTTCGCTTCCATAAGCCTCTTGCTGAATATTCTGCAGTTCAAAGTGAGCCTGCAAAGAATCGACTCCTCCGGACATCAATTTCTCTTTTGCTTCTTCTGTTTTCTTAACTAATTTTTCTGCATAATTTCCAGACTCTTTCATATAGCGTAGATAGTACCTTTTATTTCCGTGCCATACAATGTTTTGACTAATAATATTTTATGTGCTATTATATAAAAGATATTTTCTAACCAATTAAATAACCAGTTATGCAATCAAAGAAAGCAATCTCACTTGGCCTTATTGTAGCCCTTATTGTAGGATTTGTATTAGGCAACCATTTTTCAATCAAAAAAATCAATTGCTCTGAGAAACCCTTTCAGGAATACTCCCTGGTGAGCACAAAAGATTACTACAAAGATATCGCCTACCGACATATCTTGAAATCGGCATATGTTATACAGCATGACCGAACTACTGGCATGCCTTTCGGAGACCTCGCGCTGGGAGGAGATAAAATTACTATCACTGTAGCAAAAGATGAAATTGATAAGCTAATAACAACGAACCCTACCCGCTCTATGCAAATGAAATACCAGAAATATATAGGTATTATGCAATTGTGCGATGTAGCGCGCTCAAACCTGCAGTATCCATGGAGCGGAATATGCATAACAGATAAAGACCTTAGGCTGCCCGATGAAGACTAAGCACTGAGTATTAAAACAAAATAAAAAAGAGGGATCATTCCCTCTTTTTTATTTTGTTTTTGTTCTACCACGCCCTAATGACAAACCGCTTAAAATAACTATACTAGGACCATGAACCCAACCGTAGAGGAACTCCTCGCGTTAAAACCAGGTATTTCTGAAGACGAGCAAACACTTATTGCGAAGGCTTTTTCGTTTTCTCAAAAAGCGCATGCGCCTCAGGTTCGAAACAGTGGAGAGCCTTATTTCAATCACGTCTTTGCAACCGCGAAAATTCTCGCGCAAATGAATGCCGATGCAACAACGATTGCAGCAGGACTTATGCATGACTTACTTGAAGATACTGAGACAACCGCCGAAGAAATGGCTGTGGAGTTTGGCGATGAAATTGTAAACCTTGTTGAGGGAGTGACAAAGCTTGGTCATCTAAAATATAAAGGTGCTGCACGACATGCGGAATCGCTCCGCAAGTTCTTCATCGCAAGTGCTCACGACATTCGCGTCGTCGTAATCAAGCTCGCAGATCGACTTCATAATATTTCTACGCTTGAGCACGTGCCGAAGGAAAAGCAGAATCGTATTGCGCTCGAAACACTTGAAATTTATGCAAGACTTGCCGATCGCCTAGGGATGGGAAAAATCAAAGCACAGCTGGAAGACCACGCCTTCCCTTTTGCGTATCCTGAAGAATATCACAAAGTAAAAAAGCTTCTTTCTGATTACACAACACTCGGGGAGCAGCACTTAACGGCGGTTGCTGAAAACTTAAAACAGGAACTTGCGATACTAGATGCGAATATTACAAGCTTAAATTACCGCGTGAAACACTTGTACAGTTTGTGGGACAAGTTGAAACATCATGAATACGACATCGCGAAGATTTATGATATTTTCGCGCTTCGTATTTTAGTGCCAAATATTGGTGATTGTTATCAAGCCCTCGGTATTATTCACGGATTGTACAAGCCGCTTCCGGGAAAATTTAAAGATTATATTGCTACGCCGAAACCAAACGGCTACCAGTCACTGCATACAACTGTATTTGATGGTCAAGGAGGCGTCATTGAAATCCAGATTCGTACCGAAGAAATGCATGAGGAAGCCGAGTACGGTATTTACTCCCATGTTGGCTATAAGGAAAAAGGAAGAGCTTCGACGCAAATCAAGCGTAAGCCCAACCCCAATGCAAAAATTTCATGGACCCAAGAACTCCTCGAGGCACAGCGTCACATGGAAAAACCAGAAGACTTCTTAACGCATTTAAAATTAGACTTCTTCCAAGCGCGCGTATTCGTATACACTCCAAAAGGAGACGTAATCGAGCTTCCGAAGGGTTCATGCGTCATCGACTTTGCGTATGCAATCCATTCGGACATTGGAAACCATATTTTCGGTGCTCGCGTAAACGGTAAAATGGTTTCGATTGATACCGTGGTAAACCAAGGTGATGTAATCGAAATCATGACCTCAGAAAAGAATAAGCCGAACCGCAAATGGCTCGACTCATGCAAGACAACGCTTGCCAAGCAGCAGATCAGGAGATATCTGAACGAGCATGGTGGGATGATTGATAAGATGTTCCTTAAGTAAAAACCCCGAGCGTGTCGCGGGTTTTTTATTTTTGCAAAAGTTTTTCTATTTTTCCTTTAGACCTTTTGTACTTATCTCGTTGATCTGAATACGCGTAGAAACTCATCGAACTCATACCAATCCAAAGTTTGTAACAGCGAACGCGTTCGTCGAAATGTTCAGGCAATCTGTTTTGAGAAACTAAATGCTTTTTATAGACTTCTTCATACGAATATCCTTTTGAAAAGAATTCAAGCCATGCAATATCATACAAGAAGTCTCCATACATCGATCCTCCCCAATCGATTACGCCTGTAACTTTTCCATTCTTCGCAAGAGTATTATCTGATCCATAGTCACCATGCACCAGCCATCGATCTTCTGGGCAAAATTGCAAAAGCTCCGTTAATTGCGCATATGCTTTATCCCAAAAATCTTTTTCAAGCATAGTAGTATCGAACATGCTTTTCCCTGTCTTCTTATCAATAATAAATTCACCGACATCTAAGATAGCCTCTTTCCATGATTTGCTAATGCCTACTCCGTCTCGATTCCAATCGGCATATCCTACTGTCTTACTTATATCGGTCTTATGAATCTCATCCAGGACTTTGAATAAGTCCGGGATTGTTTTCTCAAGTTCTTCCAATGAAAGACTTTTTATTAGCGATCCTGAAACCTTTTTTGTAATGGCATAAGAATAACCATTTTCGGACTCGTGCACTTTCAGTACTTCAGGCATTGGTATCAGTGGAGACTTAAAATGTTTATACGCGTATTCATCTTTTAAGTAAGCTTCTGCTCCCTTGTCGCTTACTCTTATGACGTAATACTCATTGTTAAATTTGAAACTGAACGCCTGCGATCCTTCCCCTCCGGTAAGTGACACGATTTCTGAAATGGGGCCGCTGAATTCTTTTCTTAGAATTTTAATAAGTTCCCTTTCCTCAATAACGGTTTTGTGGACTGGTTTTGAAAATACTTTTCCCACCACAATTCCAATAATCGATCCGAAAATAATTCCAGCAACAACGTCGCCCAACCAATGGAAACTCATCGAAGCGCCGATGCCGACATATACCGCATAAATGATCGCGAGCACGCCAACCCACTTCTTGTCCTTATAATAAACAGCCAGCGCAACTGACATCGCAAATGCAACGGTTGTATGCGAAGACGGCCAACCCCAAAAAATTCCTCCCTTATAGATTCCTAATTGGAATGTATGCGATAACTCAACAAGATTTGCAACGATGCCGTGCGGTGGTCCGATCCGTCCAGTAAAGACTTTCAAGAAAGTAGAACATAAATAGCCAAGTATTCCAGATAATGCAAACATCCATGCCGCCTTTTGAAGTCGCTGTGATTTTTTAACGTTTCCTATAGTAAGCAGTATTCCCCATCCGATGATGGGAACGAAAAATCCAAGCAATCCCGCCAGTATGAAAAATGTGTAAGCATTCGTATTTTGAAAATACGCGAAATACCATGCATCTACATTTAATGCAGAAAGAAGCGCAGTAGCTGCAACCGCGACCACATACCATATTAAATACTTAATCCTGAATAAGTTTCTCGCAATCTCAGGAATCATTTTGAGGGCTTTTTGCATAGCGCAGTTTTTAACTATTGAGCTACTACTGCACTGTGAATAAATCGGCCATTCCATGCAGGATTATTAGTCACATTTTTCCAAATGGATCCATCATAGCTCCAAACATCGTTCAAACTGAGATAGTTGTTTTTTATCCCGCCCAGTAGGTACAACTTCTTATTTAATACTACAGATACTCCAAGAGGTCGTCCCTGCCACTGGTTCTGAGCAACAGGAGTCCATGTCACCCCATCAGCGGAAGAATAGACATCATTAAAAGTACCGGAGAGGTCAGAACCGCCAAAGACATACATTTTCCCATTATAAACACCTCCCATTAATCCAAATCGTGGAGACCATACCGCGTGAGCCGTTGCCTGTGTCCAATTTTTTCCATCTCCTGAAAACCATACATCATTTGCAAACACGCCACCAACACTATTAGCCCCTCCCATAACCCATATTTTATCGTTATAGACAAATGACAAGTGTCCGTATCTCTGAGCCCAAGGAGCATTACCTGTTTCCAGTCTCCATGTCACACCATCAGAAGAAGAATATACATCATTCCACATGCTCACACCTGTATGTCCTCCGATTACCCACATTCTGTTTTTGAAAACTACCGCCGTTTGTTGACTTCGAAAATCTGAGAAATTTGTTCCTATTACTCCTTCAAGTTTCCAACTATTACCATCAGAAGAAGACCAGACCTCATTCGATGGGTCTCCTTGGCAATCCTGTCCTCCAATAACCCAAAGTTTATTATTAAAATAAAGCGTCGATTGTCCCCCTCTTGGGCTCCACTTAGTGGTACCAGGGTTCTGATTATCAGGAGATATTAATTTCCAATTAATCATGTCACGAGATGAGTAGACATCGTTGTGGCAAATATTTGCTTGACCAGCAACAATCGTATCCCCTCCCATTAAAAAGACTTGTGCATCTGTGGTATTAATTTTTAATGCATTCATTACCGAAGCCTGCATGTACTTATTATTTGTACAGACAAGAAATACACCCGTAATAATTAGTATGCCAGCTCCCATCCAAAAATATTTATTCATATAGCTAAGTATACTAGGTGCATATATGAAAAACAACCTTTATTGGAAAGGTTGTTTAAGGTGCCCAGAGGGGGACTCGAACCCCCATGCCTTTCGGCGCTACCACCTCAAGGTAGTAAGTCTACCAATTTCTCCATCTGGGCAGATATTCAGCTACTCAACCCACGTAGTATACAAAAAACCCCGCACTTGTCGAGGTTTTAAGTATTACTCTGCTGATTCTGAAGTATTGGTATCTTCTACGACTTCTTCCATCATTTCTTCCGCCTTTGGAAGATTTGCTGATGAAGCGAAGAATTCTACGAAGTTTCGCATCTTCTTTCGGATGTCTCGGGTTACTTTTTCTCGGATGAAGTAAAGCTTTGATCGTCGTACCGATGTTCGTCGGATAACTTCAATCTTTTCAATACTTGGAGAGTATAGAGGGAAAATTCGCTCTACTCCTACTCCGTGAGAGACTTTTCGAACCGTGATTGTTCCTCCGGCTTCAGCTCCGTGCTTTCGCGCGATAACCAGTCCTTCGAACATCTGGATTCGAGTCTTTCCTTTTTCTTCAATCTTCACTGATACTCGTACAGTGTCTCCTGTTCGGATATCCAAATCCTTTCGGTTTGCGACATCCTTAGGAAGAAATTGTGTTGCATTTGTTGCCATAATAGGGTCCTGACTCCGGAAACGATCACGAAGATACAATTCCGGCTCTAGGTATATAAATCTAATAACCTGCGGATCTTATCACAAAGAGGCGATTTTGGCAAGATCGTCCGGCAAAGGCGCAATGACGGTTGCCTCCTTCCCGTTAGGGAGCTTGAACACGATCTGTTCCGCATGAAGCGCTGTTCGGTGAATGTCCAAGTTCGTTGGCTTTTTCCCGGAATAGATAGGGTCTCCAACAATAGGATGCCCGATGTGCGACATGTGCACACGAAGCTGGTGCGTTCGTCCTGTTTGAGGATACAAATCAACGAGCGCATACTTTTCTCCATTTACCTCAAACTTTTTCTTCACCGTAAATCGAGTAATCGCATCTCGCATCGTTCCTCGGGCCGACGCTTTTGTGGTCCATGCTCGAATATCAGATCGAGATCGCCCAATTGGCTGCTCAATTAGTCCTCGTTCATCTCGTGGCCAACCAAATACGACCGCTACATATTTTTTCTTAATGGTATGTTCTTGAAACTGACTTTTCAAAAAAGCGAAGGTGCCCTGGTTTTTTGCAATAATCAGAACTCCTGAAGTATCACGGTCCAATCGATGAACAATCCCGCTTCGAGGAATTTCAATCGTTTCCCCTGCATGTTCAATGGTCATTTTCTCCCCCACATCCTTTGCTTCAGGATAATTCTCTACCACCCAATCAACCACGCTTGCTTCCGCGTGTTTTCCATCCGTATGCACGATTAATCCCGCTGGTTTATTGATAACCAACAAGTCGTTTGTCTCAAGCAGCAACTTCATAATTTTCATTGTTATCAGCTGATTCTTCAAGTGCTTCGCGTTCCTTGATGATCTTTTCTGCGTCTTCCAAGTAGTCGCCTTCTTTAAGCAGTTTGAAGAAGATTCTTGTCTTCTTCACTGCAATACTAGAATCAACCACTTCTTTAAGTTTTGAATTGAAAGCCAGGTCTGCAGACATGCTTTCTGTTGCGTTTTCCAATTCTTGTCGTGCCTGTCGGTAACTTTCTGCAATTTCGGACTGACCTGCAAAAATTGCATACTCTTCAAATCCCTTGTACTGCTCAAGTAGCTGAGCGGTAACAAGGTAAGGAATAAGGCTTTTTTCCACACTTCTTGCTTCTCCGTTTTTTTCTTGGTCAAAAAGCTTCTTCAGCGCAGCAGGATTCATGCTTACTACTCCCGGTGCCATAAATCCCTTGAATAGGTTTTTTCCATCTGGCTTGAAATACTTAAGCCCATTTTCCTTCCGACCCTTCTCAATAATATTACTCTTAATTTTCATAAGCTTTGCAATGAACCCATCTCCTGTTCCAAG
The DNA here is from genome assembly GCA_964628065.1 of uncultured Candidatus Saccharibacteria bacterium. GTDB lineage: Bacteria > Patescibacteriota > Minisyncoccia > Phycocordibacterales > UBA1006 > CAIXMG01. The sequence continues at coordinate 48,381 of CAZVLM010000002.1, read as the reverse complement.
CACCACATCAATAGCTAAGGCATTATATTTGCCTTCCTCTTTTTCGGCTTCTGGAAACTCCAAAACCATATCTATTCCTCGCATTACATCGTCGTATCTCGAAGGCATAACAGTCTGAATTTTTCCTTTTGACCAAATGCGGAAATATTTAAAGAAAGCATGCTCGGCAAGCATAGCGATCTTATTAGCTTCTTTATCTTCCGCGGAATTTTCCGTAGCCCATTCTGCCTCTCGCATATTAATTTCAAACATATCCTGATGGACGTCTGTTTCCCTAAAACCTTTTACGTCCTCATTGATGAAATCTTGCATGCGAGGGCGGAACTGTTCCATTTCAGTTTCAGCGGCCTCAACCAACACATTGAGCTCTTCCGGACTGAAAACACTTTCGCGTTTAACAATCGCTTGTTCTGCACTTGCTTCAACAGCTTCGTTTTTTACTGGATACATTTCTCGCTCTATTGGTGATCCTTGATTCATATAATGACACCTTAGCACATTTATGGCCTTAAATATAGGCCAAGCAAAAATCCCCTTTCTGGGGATTTTTACTTTACTTGGTGCTGCGCACTTCGAAGCGGTGAGGCATCCGAAGCGCGAAGTAGTGCGCCCTGAGGGACTTGAACCCCCGACCTTCTCAGTGTAAATGAGTTGCTCTACCAACTGAGCTAAGAGCGCATGCCTAGATATACTATCACAATATTTTTATTTGTAAATTGGTAAGGGTTAGAACGAAGTGTTATAATCCTAGCATGCCCTACAAAAACCGAGCAGATCTCTACAAGGCACAAAAGGCTTTTCGTGTAAAAATAAGACAACAACTTTTGGCACACCTTACCGGAAAGGCTTGTATTGATTGTGGAGAAACCGATCCGATTGTTCTTGATTTTGACCACAAGGATCCAGCCTTGAAATTTAAGTCAATATCAAGTATGTTATCAGGGCACTACTCTTGGAAAACAATTCTTTCAGAAATAGAGAAGTGTGACATTCGATGCGCCAATTGCCATAGACGAAAAACGTATTTTCAACTAAACTCATTTGGTAAGACCGCGCCCTTGTAGTTAAATGGATATAACTGCGGACTTCTAAGCCGTAATTCGAGGTTCGATTCCTCGCAGGGGCACAACATTGACCAGCTAGTTTATTCATGATATTTTAATCATGAATTTCGTAACCTAAAAACTTTATACCAATGAGTTTCTTAACTTTTGCAACCATAATAAGATTATTTTTTATAGTAGCCTATGTAATTTGTCTTATTAAGCAATACCAACACCCCAAACCTGAACACTCCACTCAACTAGTTAGATTTACTTCGCAAAGCAAACGAATAAACCGGAAATATTTCTGGTATCGCTTTCTTAAAAGAACATTCCTTATTGGCGGCATCATCGCCTTATGCTTGCCGGCGCCCTACGCTGTTGTGCCTCTATTTTTTGCTGCCCTGGCAGTGTTCGCAAGACCGTTCTACAAGGAAGATTTTCCTTATTTTGCAGATTGGCACCTTTCCAGCGCTAAACGTCCGTTAACCTTGATTGGGCTTAAGAATCATTGGAAGGAACTACAACTTATTTAGCATCACAAATAAGCCGACACTTTTATGTCGGCTTATTTTATTTCAACCTATTTCAAATAGAGCAACGCGAGCGACAATGCCTCCGCATACACCAACGTCTCCGATGCAGGCAGATTCAAGATTGGCGCGCGGTCTTCGGTGTGACCCGCCCAAGGATCAAGTTCCTGGGCGTTAAGGTTTGTTCGCTCTCCCAAAAATCCTACAAGACCTTTTACAGAAACCCCTTCCCCGTACACGATCACATCATGTGTCGTAAACCGGTGACCAAATGTTTTATATGGCATCGTGCCAATAGTAATGAGCTGGTTGTCGATCATTCGATAAATAGGCGCAAGTTCCAGATACAGTTCTGAAAGAAGCCCATTGTCAGGATGCGTTTGCAAAATGCCATGCTTGTTAATAATTCGCTTTGAGTCTTCGCGACCCACGCCTAGGAATCGCTCGATTGTTTTGTAAAGATTCTCTACACCAACCGCAACTGTACTTTGAGAGACAAGATGTTCTCCATGAAGAAGCGCGATGGATGTTTGCTTGGTTCCAAACGAAACTAGTACGTATCCAAACCCTGGAGCTATCTCAAGGCATGACTTTGCTACCGCATGATGAGCGGTTTCAATATGTTTTACCGCGATCCCTGCCTGCTTGAACAATCTCACAATGTGTTCAACATAAAGTTTTGGCACGAGCGTTACGTGCACGTCGTAACCGTAATCAGTTTTTAAAATAATATCGTACTCGCAAATATAAGATTTTACATCCAATAAGTCATGTGACTCGCAATACGTCTTAATATGGTCAACAATAACAGCGTCCATTTCCTTATCTGCCATTTTCGCGACGTGCGTATGGAACATGATGGCTTGGCGATCAGGGATGACAATGTTTACTGACTCAAATTTTACTTTGTCCTTGCCTGCATTATTGATTGCACGAATCTTTCGTACGAACGCTGCGTCATCTACGATAGCATCGCGTTCATTCATAATTTCTGGACCGAAAAATTCTGATCCATGATCAGTAATTTGTATTCCATTTTTTTCCCGTATCACAGACACAAATCGCACATACCCATTATCAAATGAAAATGCAACGGATGGTTTTGGTTTTTCAAACAATGAAAAAAAGCTCATGGATTAAGTATATCGCATGATGTATACTTTATCCATGATTCCCCATCTCGACTTAAAGGTGTTTCTCGAAACGGTTGGCTACATCGGACTTTTTGCTATTGTATTTGCCGAATCCGGACTATTTTTCGGATTCTTTCTTCCGGGAGATAGTCTCCTTTTTACGGCAGGGCTTCTTGCTGCTGCAGGTCATTTCAAGCTTTCTATTGTTATTATCCTATCACTTGTTGCGGCAATACTCGGTGATTCGTTTGGTTATTATTTCGGACTTAAAACTGGCAAGCGATTATTTAAGAAAGAAGACTCTCTGGTGTTTAATAAGAAAAATCTTGAAAAATCCCAGGCATTTTACGCATCACATGGTGCAAAAACTATTATTCTCGCGCGCTTTATTCCTGTGGTGCGAACGTTTGCTCCAATTCTAGCTGGAACATCCCACATGCCATATCCAAAGTTTTTCGCATATAACGTCATCGGTGGATTTATTTGGGTGCTCTCATTAACACTGCTTGGGGCACTTCTCGGAAATACTATTCCAAATATTGATTCTTACATTCTGCCTATTGCGTTCGGCATTATCGTCCTTTCACTGTTGCCCATTGGATGGAAAATTATTAAGGAGACCATTCACGAAAGAAAAACAAAAAAACTTCCAAAAAACCTTTAATGAAAAATCCCCCGCACCGATTAGAATGCATAGGGGGATTTTTTAGTTCTAACTTTTTTAAGGTTAGAGGTTGTTTTGAACACGAAGCATGTGAAATCTTGTAATCCCTGACTGACAGTCGCCCTCTCAGACTTGGTTTCCCTAGATTATAAGCCATACTTCTTCCGCAGAATGAAATTAAATTCATTCTACTTCTATTGCTATCCAATAGATCAAAGAACTTTATGAGCACATTATTACTCCCCTTAACAGTACCACAGGCGTGTTTTCTGTGCAATAAAAAAGCCCCTCGCCGCACTTAAGCTTATGAGGGGCCCCCAAATTGCAGAGTAAAAAAGAACGATGGAATTCCAGCCTTGCTTAGCCTTGCGTCAAGTATATGGAATATTGGTGGAAAAAGCAAGTTATCGCACCTTACTTCCTGCCTCAACCGGAGTCTCTGGAACAAGGAATACGGGCGCACCCGGACCAACCGCCATAAGCATTCCATGCGACATATGGCCTTTTATTTCGCGAGGCTCGAGGTTTACAATGTACAGCACCTGCTTCCCTACTAATGTCGCATACTCTGGATAATACTCCTTAATCCCTGACACAATTTGCCGTACGCCTAATTCGCCAAAATCAATTTGGCATCGCAATAATTTATCGGTTCCTTCGATCGGTTCTACTTCCTTGATCGTCCCGATTCTAATATCCATTTTTTTAAATTCGTCGTAAGTGATTGTTTCCATATATTTTTATCCGACTACTACGGTGACATTAAACATTACTATTGGTTGTTCAGTAGACCATGGTCGTGAAGCTGTTATTTTTAAGTTGGTAATTCCTGTCCTGTTTGCATAAAAAGTCCACATATCTTTACCAAAATCTCCCAAAGCCCCTGAAGTAGGGTTTGTATGTATTCGCCCAGAATCTACCAAGATATCAGATCCGTCATCTGGGACATTAAACTGATATCCTCCATCTCCGGGATTACTTAATGTAACCGTAAACATCTGTCCCTGAGAAATTTTAATTGTTCGTCCAATATCTGCGGATGTTAGCTGAAGAGTGTTCGTTGGCATAGGAGTGACTCGCTGCTGTATCTGGATTAAGGACTGCTTGGTTTTTGTTCCAACAATTCCGTCCGGTGTCATATTCTTAGACATTTGGAATGCTTGCACTGCCGCTTTTGTCGCAAGTCCGAAATTTCCGTCAGGATACAAATTTGCTCCTGTGTATTTGTTAAGTACTTTTTGTAAGTTCATTACCCAAATTCCTGTTGAACCCCTTTGAAGTTTTTGTGTTCCGAAACCTAACACTTCTCCTGTTGTGCCTCCTTCTGCTAAAGTATCAAGTCGTACCCACGCTCCGACCGTTGGATATCGGTATTCATGCGTACATATTGCATCTGGAGCACAGTAATTATTGTCGACGTAGTAACGAACATGGTAAACACTATTAGACTGCAATCCATTAAGATTTGCAATAAAATAGTTTGACAACCCTACTGACATTAGCGCAGAAACTCTTGAATACGGCGTTGGCATGTCTGACACACCCGGAGTAAAGGGTATTCCCTGCTTAAGCGAGGTTGCACGAGCATCTATATAGTATTCAACTGAAACAGTCTTATTGGCACTATTCTCAGCCCTAAAAATTTTTACTGTTGCATTGTTGCTTGTCACAGATGAAACTGTCATATTGTATCCATTAGCGTCGTATGCAGCATGTGCAAAATTCGCTATGCATAGCATTGTTACCAAAAGACCTATTTTAAGTACGTTTTTCATATGAAAATACTATACCACAGGTCAAACCCACCCCGCGAGCTTCGCTCGTCGACCCTCTCTAAAAGAGAGGGTTTGCTTCATTTAAACTAGGATGACAAAGCGTGTTTACGTGAGCCTGGTCGAAACGGAGGGATGCTCCCCTACGAAGGGGAGCTGTCTGCTGCAGGCAGACTGAGGGGTGCTATTGTTTGTCTAAATATCTCTGTAACATAATCGCCGCTGCCCTATCATCAATAGGATCTGCTTTCTTTCCTGAGCGATGCGGTGTCGCAACGGGTTTTGACCAATCAAAGGCTTTGACGGCAGACGAAGAAAATCGTTCATCAGAAAGTACTACAGGAATTCCAGTAAGTTTGTGAAGCTCTTCGGTAAACACATCAACATCTTCCATAATGACATTCCGAGCACCTGCAAGATCGAGTGAATTTCCAACCACAATTTTGTCTACTTTCTCAGAAATGACTAAGTCTACGATCTCCGAAAGCGCCTTATTTCCGGTAAGGATAATCGTTTTCGGAAACGCAAAACCGCCTGATTCATCAGATACGGCGACCCCTATTCGTTTGGTTCCGTAGTCGATACCGAGGTATTTCATAGAGTGGAGTATAGCATATTACCCAACACACCCCGCGAGCTTCGCTCGTCGACCCTCTCTAAAAGAGAGGGTTTGCTTCGTTGAGATAAAGTGATTCAGGAGTGTTTTGCTAACCTCTTGGAGATTCATAGAAATCTACATAACCTACTACGCTCGTCGGAGCCTGCCCTCTCTTTTAGAGAGGGCGCTCGGCCGTAGGCCGGCGGGGTGTGTTGGTGCGTTTCATAAAATACGTCTTCGTCTCCGGATGCAATCGTTCGATCGCATATCGTAACATGGTGCGCGGCATGACTTGATAATGCTTCTTTAAAAACGTAACAAGCCCTGCTTCACTTGCACGCTTCCCATATTCGCGAAGCATCCAACCAGACGCTTTATGAATCAAGTCATGATCATCATTCATAAGTTGTTCTGCAACCCACAATGCAAGATCTGATAATTTGTTCCTTGAAAAGTGAAACGTAGCAACCATCGCCATTCTTCTTTTCCAAAGATTTTTCGAGACAACAAGTTTTTTCAAGTAGACTTCTTGTTTCTTCCTGCTTAAATCAGCTAAACATAATCCTAAACAGTACTCGGCAGAAACATCTACTAAGTCCCAGTTGTTGAATCGTTCGGCATACTTAACATAGAAAGATGCAATGCGCTTTCTGTCTTTGGGAAGCTTTGAGGTTTTTGCATGGTGAGACAAAATGATCGCTCCTGCTAATCGTTCTTCATGCCATGGACTCTTAAGGAGTTTTTCAATTTCTCCAAATGGAAGATCTTTAAAAGGTTTAAGGATCAAGCGTGTGTTAGGAACCGTAATACCTAGAAACTTATCACCATATCCGTACTCGCCTTTGCCCGTCTTGAAAAATCGTGCGCAATTTTTAGCACGAGTACTATTTCTCGCCTTCCTTAAACGTTGCTGGAGTTGTAGTGCGCTCGTCTGCATGTTACTTAAACCAAGTTGTCTGCCACTCTTTCATTTGCGCAATTTCTTTTGTTTGAGCGGAAATAATATCGTTTGCAAGCTTGATAAGTTCTGGGCGCTTTGAGGTTGCAAGTACTTGCTGCGCCATCACAACAGCACCTTCGTGGTGAACAATCATTTCTTTTAGAAAAGCAGCATCGAATGCATCCCCTGTCTTTCCGTTAAGTGACATGCTCATGCTATCCATCATTGAATGCATATCGTTTGAAGATCCGTCGTTCATCATCATTTCCCCATTCGGCATTTGGTGCATTCCAGTTGTTTTGCCATGATTGGAACCAATTCCTTTTCCAATGAATATTCCTGCCAAAAGTGCGATTGCTACCAATAACCCCGCAATGATCCCTGTTTTTGTGTTTGTATTCATATAATTAAGTATACTACAAATACCCCTTGAAATATTCAGCGAATCGTGTATTATTGTCCCCGGAAGCGTGGCCGAGTGGTTTAAGGCACCAGTCTTGAAAACTGTCGTACCGAAAGGTACCGTGAGTTCGAATCTCACCGCTTCCGCATTGAGGATTTAGTTCCCAAACAAAAAACACGATTAATCGTGTTTTTTGTTTGGGTCACAACACCTACATATGCTAGTATAAGAATATTATGAAATTCAATTTTTTTAGATTTTTGAAACTATTAGTTCCAGCATTAGTATTGCTTGTTATAATAGTTATAGTATTTCCATATGCGAAAGGATACTTTTCCTTATCCAAACAACAGAGGTCGGACATCTTTCAAATGAGCGCTGGAGTTAAAGATGCTCTATGGACAATAAAAAATGCAGACTCATACAGCGATGCAAACGATACATTTACTGAATCTATACTGCACAACATAATCGGAAGTGCTACCGAACAATATTATGTTAAACATACAAGTTACACCGGTTTTTGTAACCAATTAAAATCTAATAATATCCCATCGATTCCCGTCGATGCTGTTAAGGGAGTAACCTGTCTTGACTCTGTCCAAACTATCGCAGTATCCTCTCGTTTGAATTCTGGAAAATATTACTGCGTAAACGAGAAGCAAGAATCCTCTGAGCTTACAAGCAACATCCAGGAATCTGTTTGCAAATAGATAAGAAAAGTCCCGACTCACGTGCCTCAGAGACCCTCATTGAATTTCTCTTAAATACCCTTATACTGCTTGGAGTCACGGGTACTTAACTCACCTGGCCGCATACGCGGAACGTAAAAAGCACCCTTTGAGGTGTTTTTACGTTCCAACAACTTTTAATCAAGGACAACAAACGCAAAGCCTCCTTCCTTCATTTTTGATTAAATACCACTCAGACTCATTTCGAGCTATACTAAAACCATGAAAAACTTATGGCTTTCAGGGAGTGTTAATAGTGGAAAAACTACGGTGGCAAAAATTCTTGGCAAAAGACTCAAAATGGTCGTCATCGAGCTTGATTCCCTTTCGGGGTTTGTTGACCAGTTCATGGAATTTAGAGACTATCTAAACCTTAATTATGAAATTGTTTCTGATATCGTAGCAGTATACAACCGCCGCGGATACGGCGTTATTGTTGTTTATCCTATCAGCGAAAAAAGAGCCCTCGATTCGGGACTCTCTGACGCATTCACTTTCTTTACCATCGACCCAGGTCTTGAAAATGCCTTAAAAGACCGCGGTGAAAGAAAATTGAATGAATGGGAACGCGAAAGAGTGACGCTTCAGTACCAAAATTCAGTGCACGACTTAAGCTTTGGAACAAGAATAGACACGCGTATGCTCGACCCAGAACAAACTACATCTGCAATAATAGAGCAGCTAACAAAGCCATCCTTACGGGATAAATAAAAATTAGGTATACTTGTCCTATATGAAAAAAGTCGCAATCACCCTCAGTATTGTTGTTGTAGCCATCGTAGCCTGGATCATTTTCATGCCACATACTTCTTCTCCCGCTACTACTCCGGTTACAGAATCTCCTACTAGCACTACTAACTATTACACAAAAGCCGAAGTTGCAACCCATGCAAGCAGTCAAAGTTGCTGGAGCATTGTTAACGGAAAAGTATATGACTTAACCTCATGGATTGGTCAGCATCCTGGAGGCCAGCAGGCAATCAAAGGACTTTGTGGAACTGACGGATCAGCAACATTTAACGGGCAACACGGCGGGCAGCCTCGACCAGAACGAGAACTCGCAGGATTCATCATTGGAGAACTTAAATAACTATGCAATATAACCTTCATCCCCTTCTCGTTCATTTTCCTATCGCGCTCCTTTTGGTGTATTCGGTCATAAAAATACTTCCATTTAAAAAATGGCTCCCTAACGTTTCGTGGAAACACATTGAACGAGCACTGCTTGTATTTGGAATGCTCGGCGCCGGTGCAGCTCTCCTTACTGGAGACATTGCAGAGGAAATTGCTCGACCTAATCATGACCTTGTTGAAACACATTCATTGTTTGCGGCAACCGCAACATGGTTGTACGGACTACTCCTTGCAGGAGAACTTATTACTTTTATTAATCCATGGATTGCAACAAAAGTAACCTCTCAAAAAATTCTCAAAATGTTTTCTTTCGTGGGAGAACTTCTCACCCATCCAATACTTTCAACAACGTTGGCCGTTCTCGGACTCATTATGATTTCCCTTACCGGACTCCTTGGAGGCGTTATGGTATATGGAACAAGTGCTGACCCTGTAGCGCCCTTCGTACTGAAAATATTAGGCTTATAATTATTTGCTCTAAGTAAAAAACCACCATTGGTGGTTTTTTACTTAATTATTTTCCACATACTCCTTAAAATTATCCAAAATAGACTGCCACCCTGCTCGTTGCATTTCTTTAGGATTCTGCGTTTCTGGATCAAATGTTTCAACGACGCGGACACTGTCTCCTTCATGCTTAAACAAAACCCCTACTTTTCTTCCGTCTTCCATAACATAGGCAATTTTTTCAAGAGGAACAATCTCCGTATACGTTCCACCAAAATCAAATGAGAACGAACCATCTTTGGCTGCCATAGTAGAAACAAAACTTCCACCAACTTTCAGATCATTTGTTGATTTTGGACATTCCCAATCATCTGAGGCGTGGCACCACTGCGTAATATGAGCAGGCTCGTTCCAGTAGTCCCAGACTTTTTGGATATCAGCTTTGATAAGGGTTTGTATGGTGATTGGGTTCATAGATCGTAAGTATAACATTTTAGACATTTTGAGTTATAATAATTCCATGAACATCAAAACAGTCTATGTCGGCGGATGGTTCCAGAGAACCACGCTTCATCTTTCTGAGATCTATGATTTTTTACGGGATGCAAAATCAGGGCTTGCGCTTGATCCGGCAAAACTCAAGAGTTTGCAGAAAAAACTAGATATTGAGTCGTTGCATCTTACACTACGAGGATTCGAACGTGTGGATTACAAATCCAAAAGCGGTGTATTTGTTAGAATTACCGAAGATGGATTGATTGTACTCAATCGGGAATTCACCCTAGAAGGAGATCTTGCGACTGATGTACGATCACTTACGACTTATTATGACAACCAACTCTCTCCAGCTCTCGGCTACATTTTTAGTCTTGGCGCACCAGTTCCAAAAGAAATTGCAAATATTAAAACCATCTATCCTTATTTCGTCGTCGTAGAAAATGCTGAACGTTCTGAAATAGCAGCTCTCATGGAACAGTTCAAAGAAAAAACCTACTTTGAATCATCAGGAGAACACTTTGACCTTTTCCGAGGCGACAAGCTGTATATCATTCACCTTAAAGGAGAGGACGGCGAAAAGCATTCGAAACACTTTATTGAGGAACAAATCTTTCTTCGCGAATTCAAAGCTCAGCTTCACCAGTACCTTAACCTTCATCGAACTATTTGGGAAAACATTGCAAAAGTCAAAGAGCAAGGCGCAATTAAGGGTGGCGATGTCGGAGGATTCCGTCATAAGATTCAGGGTTATGCGAAGACGATCAACCTTATCGAGGCTCGCATCAACCAAATGGGTGCATATTTGCGTACTCGCGAAAGAATTGTGAAAAGTGACGAGAGTCTCAAGGGATTCATTTCCCTTCTCGAATACCGCTACGAAGCAATGGGCGACACGCTGGATTATCTCAAGCAAATTTGGAACATGACAAAGAACTATGTGAACTCGGCGAATGACCTCTTCGGATCACTCGAGTCTCAGGCGACCCAGAACTCGGTAAAAAACCTCACCGTCGTAACATCGATGGGAGTTGGCGCAACGCTTATCGGACTTTTCACGACCAGCTCTATTCCAAAATTCACACTGTTTGGACTGGGCTACTTCGTCGTCCTCGCCGCGATTGGCTACTTTGCGAATCGCATCACTAACTGGTTCTATATCAGAAAGTCTTACAAGATATCGGATGTAGATTACGATAAAGATATTAAATAAAACAAAAATCTCTTTGGAGGTCGCCAAAGAGATTTTTAAAATTATTCCAATTTTTGATCTGAAGACATTGTTGACCTGATGCGATCTTCCCCTATTTTTATAATTCGAGCAATCAGGTTTCCTATTACAACAGCAATAACTGTATAGATAATTCCTACAACAAGAAATATCCAAAAGAATATTTGCGCTGCAAGCGAAGGTGCTGCAATTAAATGAGTAAAGCTTAGTATCCCAAGAATAATAATTACTGCCAACAGGATGATTCCAGGAATTATCACTGTTCCCGTGTACGCATCCTGAATTTCTTCGCCCGCAAAACCAACAGGATCATTGAGGCCCTTTTTGGTTTTTCTATAAATTGAAATCATTCTGAAAATCATACTTAGATTATATCATGGTAAAATAAGCTTATGCACCATGTCGCAATTATGAATAAGTCTTGGAAACTTATTCCAAAAATCCTTTCAGGTGAGAAAACTATTGAATCTAGGTGGTACCAGACGCGACGCGCGCCTTGGAACGCTATTTCTATAGGCGATACAATCTATTTCAAAGATTCAGGAAGTAGTGTAACGGCTTCAGCTGAAGTTACAAATGTTCTTCAGTGTGAGCACTACTCACAAAAAGAACTGAAAGGTATTATCAAAAAGTATGGAGGAAACGGCGGGATTTGCTTCGCAAATCCCGCCAAGGCCCTCACTTGGACCCAATCAAAACAGTACGCCATCCTTGTCTTCCTTAAAAATCCGAAATCTATAAAGCCCTTCTCTATTAATAAAAAAGGTTTCGGAAATGCCTGTGCTTGGATTACAGTAAAAGATATTGATTCTATAAGAATGTAAGCAAAAACCCTGAAGGATTCCTTCGGGGTTTTCATTAATCTTGCGTAATTACGCCTGATCTTTCAATGGTCGAATTCTCGCGGTCTTTCCTTTTTTAAGTGACTCATTGTGCTTTCGCCCAAGAGCTTCACGTACTTGGTCCTGAGTAATACTGTGACTATTTAAAATTTCATGGAGAGATTTTCCAGAGGCGATTTCCGCTTGGATTTGGGTCACATCAAGCCCCAGTTTTGTCGCAATCGTTGCGATCTGTGTGTTGGAGAGCTTATGATGACCTTCTTCGTTAGCAACGGCTCCGAGCGCTTCACGGATGTCCTTCATCGTGATTTGGTGTTCTACGAGAACATCTTTGATGGGCTTACCAGAAGCGAGCTCGCTTTTAATAGTAGCAATATCATTAGGATTTAACTGTAAATTCGCAGCTAGTGCAGTACTTGAACTTAAAATCAGGAAAAGCGCAATCATTCCGCCCGTGACAAATACTTTCTTTCGCATGTAATAGTTAAGTTGACGCAAGTCTAGTAATTAATAACCTGGTGCGATTCATAACTTCGCACCTACTCATTTATACGCACTGAAAACTTTTTCTGGTGCAAAAGAGTCGGTTCATGGTATCGTTGGAACATGGAAGAAAACGATGCGCAACTCGTTTCCGAATCAATCCTTGGTAAACAAGGCTCTTTTGAGGCGATCGTAGAAAAGTATACGACACCTATTTATAACTTTGCATTTCGACTAACGGGCAACATTCAAACCGCCGAAGACATCACCCAGGAAACGTTTATAAAAGTATGGAAAAACTTAAAAAAGTATCACCCTGAACAATCGTTTCGCTCTTGGATATTTACTATTGCGAGAAATACTGCCACTGACTCCTTACGGAAGAAAAAATCAATCCCCTTTTCTAATCTTACTGGCGATGATGACAAGTCGTTCGAAGAAACTATTTCTGACGACGCGATATTGCCCGATGAACTTGTAGCTTCCATTGATGATGCGAAAATCTTAGAAGAATTCCTTGATCAATTGTCTCCTGATTATCGAACCGTTATGATTCTTCATTACCAGGAAAACATGACATTCGATGAAATTGGAAAAATTTTAGACAAACCCCTTAATACCGTAAAAAGCCACCACCGGCGAGCCTTGGAAAAACTTCGCACTCTAATATCCTAAGTGCTCGCACTTCGAAGCTCCGAGTCATCGAGGAGCGAAGTAGTGCACCAAATAAGCCTTAATTTACGTACTACTTATTACCCATGGCGAAACCACTTAATAAAGCACTGTGTTCTATCAATTGCTGTCCGCGGGAAAATCTCTCGACGGATATTGTGCGTGTGATTGTTTTACGCGAAAATCGTTCTCGTCAAATAACTTTTTGGGGATACGGCGTCATTGCAACATTATCGGTTATTGCAATTGTTCCTGCCACCATCGGGTTGGTGCACCAAATTGGACAATCAGGATTCTATCATTATCTATCGATTGGCTTCTCTGATCCTGGAGCGGTCACAAGTTATTGGAAGCAGTTTGCAGTAACCCTTGTAGAAGCTATTCCGGTTATGAGTCTTACTGTCGTACTGCTTATCCTGCTCGTTCTCGCCTGGTCGGCGCGAAACTCATTACGAGCTGTGCAGAAGTTATCAACTATCTAACCCCCTCCGCCGGCTTCGCCGAGCGACTCCCCCTTCGCAGGGGGAGTACCTAATCTATACTTATGGATCACAAAAAAAACTGGCACGAACAACTTCAATCATTCCTTCGCGGAGCTGCTGAATCAAACAAGGCAAGCATGGCGATGTACGGCATCGGCATGCTTCTTGTTTCTATTATTATTTTTCAGGCAGGCATGCTTGTAGGAACGAGAAAAAGCGCGTTCATGCACGAGCAAGCACAAAGACTTCCTCTGAACCGACAACTTCCTGCAGCGCACGGAACCGCTGGACCTATTATTGGTATCTCGCTCCCCCGAATCATTGTCGCTGATCAGGACCGAACGGAGAAAACAATTTTTGTAAGACCTGATACTCTTATTCGATCAGACCAAAAAGAACTTTTACCTGAAGATCTTCAAGTTGGTAACTTTATTGTAGTTATCGGCACTCCAGACCCAGAAGGAACTATTCTTGCAAACCTTATTCGGGTGCAATCTGCTGAAAAGTAATCATTTTTTAAATATGAAAATAAAGACTCGCATTGCGGGTCTTTATTTTGTATACTATTAATATGATTCATGAGCAGACAAAAAAATATGAGTGGGATGCGGTTGAATTTGCCCATAAGGAAAAATCAACAGACTGGTACTGGGCACTTGGTATTGCAATTGTGACAGGATGCGTTCTTGCGATTATCGCGCACAACTATTTGCTTGCGGTACTCCTCATTCTTGGGGGTCTCCTTCTTGGTTTTTATGCAAACGATAGACCTCATCCGGTGCACGTTGAATTAAGTGAACGAGGGATTAAGATGAACAAGGATTTGTATACTTATGAAACCCTTAAATCATTTTGGATGTACCAGGATCACCATGGCCACAATCGCCTTATGATTGTCACCGGCCGACCCGTTATGCCCCAGCGAATCATTACCCTTTCGGAAACAACTTCGCCAAACGAGCTTCGAGCCTATCTCCTTAGATATATCGAAGAAAAAGAAACTAAGCAGTCAATTATTGATATTCTTGCGGAAGCGATTGGAGTGTAGAGACCTCACCCGGCGACTTCGCCGTCCGACCTCTCCTGCAAGGAGAGGTTTTTACTTGCCTTGAAAAGGGGTGTTTTTTATAGTAGTATGCAAAACGTCCCAAATAAGGTCTCGTAGTTCAACGGATAGAATGCAAGATTGCGGTTCTTGCGATCCAGGTTCGATTCCTGGCGAGATCACCAGTTAAAATGGTAGACTAGCAGCATGAAAAAGACAATTGCTATATTTTTTGGCGGAACATCTCCTGAACATGAAATATCTATCCTTACAGGAGTTCAGGCATTTCACGCAGTGGACACTGCTAAATTTAATCCTATTGCAGTATTTGTAAACCAAGACGGGAAATTTTATACTGGCGAAAAATTAACTGACACTACACAATATAAAAACACCGAAAATCTATTAACTTCATGTACTCCCGTGTCATTTCAAAAAGAACATGGAGTTGTTATGGTTTCAAAATCATTTTTCGGACAAAAGACAACCCCAATCGACTGTGCACTCCTCGCATTCCATGGCGCTTATGGCGAAGGCGGAACATTTCAGGGATACTGCGAAACGCTTGGACTACCTTATACCTCATCAGATGTTTTGGGTGCGAGTCTCTGTATGGATAAGGTTTCGATGAAAAATATACTAGAGCAATCAGGTATTCCTTTGGCGAAATACCAAGTTGTCTATGAGAAAGATTTTACTAACAACCAGAACGAGACTATCCGCACTATCGAACAATCAATTTCCTACCCATTATTTATTAAGCCTTCAAATGGAGGATCGAGCATTGGCGTAAATCGGGCACAGAACCGAGAGGAACTTATCCGAGGGTTGGAAGTTGGCTTTGCTTTCGATTCAAAAGTACTCATTGAGCAAGAATTTGAAAAAGATTCTGAAATTAATATTTCGTTTCTCGGACTTTGGAATGATCAGGTTGAAATATCAGCAGCCGAGGAAGTTTATTCGGACAACGAATTCCTTGATTTTGAAAACAAGTACTTGAAAGGCTCAAAGTCAAAGAAGGCAGTGACTGGATCGAAAGGAATGGCTTCGACGAATCGGAAAATCCCAGCGGAAGTATCACCCGCTCTCCTTGCTAATCTAAAGCGTGATGGTGAGAAAGCATTCCGACTGTTGAATTGCTCAGGCGTCGTTCGCGTCGACTTCTTGGTAAACAAGAAAACCGAGGAGTACGTACTCGTTGAAGTAAATACAATCCCCGGCAGCCTTGCGTTCTATTTGTGGGAAAAGACCAGCCTTTCCTTCGACAAACTGGCGTCAAAGATGATCGACCTGGCTTTCAAGAAAGAGGAATACCGAAACAATCACAATCGAAAGTTTACATCGCAGATTTTCAAGAATCTCTAATAGTTATCGGGCAAGTCGTTCTCAAGGAGAACGACTGTTTCGTTAGCCTGAATTCCTAATTTTTCAACTGTCTGCCACAGCTGGCGAATGTCGTCCATCCAAACCACCTTGTCCTGATCAATACCAGAAGCGAGGGCTTTTGTTCGATCGCTTTTACCAACTAAGACTACATAGGAACAGACACTATTCGCCATTTTTCCAAGCTCTTGATGAATTGAATCGCTCGAGTCTCCAAGTTCGACCATTCCCGGCGTAACCAATATCTTATTCTTTCTTGGAAGACCTTTTAGGATATTAAGAGACTCTTTGAAACTATCTGAATTACTGCTGTAGGAATTATCAACGAGCAAAAGACCGTTTGGCAAAACCTTCTGGGCAAAACGGTGCGGGACATGAGGCAGTGTTTCAATCCGTTTTTCCAGCTTATCAAGAGATGCTCCAAGCTGAACGGCAAGCGTAGCTGCTCCTAGGATATTATTAAGGTGAGCGTATCCCAGAAGCGGGGTTTCTATTGGATAGATTTTTCCGTTGTATTTCAAAACAAAAGAGGTTCCTTTGTCAGAAAACTTAACATCACTTACCAAAAGCTCGCTGTCGTCCGTACTGTATAAGACAAAATTATGGGAACCCCTTCTCTGGACCTCTTCAGAAATATATTGATTCAAACCATTAACAATGGTTTTTTGCTGTTGCACCTTCAAGAAGTCTGCAAGCTCAAAAATTGTCGCGATTGTATTTTTGATATTCTTAAACCGCTCCAAATGCTGGTCGTTGATACCTGTAAGAATCCCGTATTTTGGAAATACCATTTCGCACATTTCAGTAATGTCTCCCTTTTGGAATTCACCGAGTTCGCACAAGAAATAATCATAGGAATCATCCAGCTCCAAGTCCACAACCTGAGCAATACCAAAGATAGTATTGTAGCTGAGAGGAGTTTTTAAAACCTTATAATCTTTTTTAAGCAAGTGAAACAAAACATCTTTTACTGAGGTTTTTCCGTATGATCCCGCAATGCCCACTATTTGAGTATGTTTGAGGGATTTTATTTTATTCCTCGTAACCCGAATAGTTCGCGCCCGATTCCAAACCTCATAAGGTTTTAATGAGATCGTTGAAAGGATAATGAGGAGATATGGCTGAATGATCAAAATAGCGGCAACAATTATTCCTAGCCACTTTGAAATCAAAACACCCACTACTACCAACACGATAAACCAAACCCAAGACAGTACTTCTATCATTTTTATTTTCTGCGTAACAACCAGTGGTTTCTTGTTCTGGTTCGATCGGGTGAAGAAATTGCTTTTAAGCCATTTGAGGAAGCGCAAAATATCATATCGTTCCAGCTGGAAAATATGCAGGTAAAACGTGTAAGGGAAAATGGCATTGATCACTTTTTTCATATCTTTAAAATATCATCGAGTGCATTTAGAAAATCCTGAGGTTTCGAAATATTGGGACTATGATCCGCACCCCAGATGATCCTTATGATTGAGTGAGGAATCAGCTTTTTATAGATTTTTACATATTCAACAGGAAGAACTTGGTCGTTACTCCCCCAGATAACGTAGACAGGAATTTTTATCGAACTAAACAATTGACGTAGATCCTGATTGACCACTTTTACAAAAATCTGTCGCATTGTTCCCGAAGCATTACGATATCCCGAGCTTCCGAAAAATCCCTTAATCTTATCACTGAACATTTTTCTAATTGGTTTAACGAATAATTTGTATATAAGAACTCGAATTTTTATTTTTAAATTCTTAATCTCGATTCCGCCAGCATCGACCAAAACCAACTGCGAAAGCACGTCGGGATATTTTGAAGCAAGGATTGTCCCTACTCTTCCACCGAAAGAATGCCCCATGATCACAGGATTTTTTATTGATAATTTCTCCAAAAATTCCTTCGCGAATTCAGCGTAATCAAACGTATCCCAAACCTTCTCAGGTTCTTCTGATGAACCGAAGCCTGGCAAATCCAAAACTGTGACCTTATAGCTTTTTGAGCAATGCAAAGCGGTAGTCTTCCATGGAGCTATTGATTGACCCCAACCATGCAAAATGAGAAGATTTTGAGAACCCCCTCCGAACTGTTCATAATTTACCAGCCTATTTCTGAGCATCATTTGCATAATTCAAAGTTTAGCATAAATAAGAGAATCTCTCTGGCTTTGAGTTCCAAAAATTACGTTGCCTAATTTGATACAAAAGTTACAGGAATCTGTAACTTTATGAGCCTATTTCGTGTCACTTTTGTCACTATTTCAAAAAATCGCTAGGCGCACGAGAAGCGTCGCTATGGTATGATGAATTTATTAAAAATAACTATACGGGGTAAGGAACCGAAAGGTTCTATCTCGAGAAGGCTCACACAAGTAAAACGCCTTGGCTGGCGTTTTTGCATAATTATAGTTTATACTGATCCCATGCACTACGATCTTAAAACAATACTCTCCCAACCTTATACATTCCTCGGCGAAGGTGTACAAGCACGAGCCTATATAAGTGCCGACGGAGGTTTTGTATTGAAAAGACAAAAAACATTTGAAGAGGGGAAAGAACAGTTTATAAAATGGGGCAAGCAACCAGAAGAGCTGACTCGAGACTGGTTCGAACATGATTCAATAAGTTATCAATTAGCCAATGATAAACTTAGAGAAGAAACCGGCCTTATATACTTCCATCAGGCAGGGGCTGAATCCCCTATTAAAACAATCACACTGGATGGGCAGGGATACGTGGTATCTGAAACACCTTTTCTTATTCAAGAAAAGGTAGAACTCGTATGTGATCGACTTAAAAGTTTAGATGACGAAAATCGCCTTGAGAAGTTGAAGACGGTGATTGATGACGTAATTGGTCTCATCTCTCAAATTTGGGACAAGGGCATTACCGAGGATACGTTTAACTGGGATCACAACTACGGATACCTCAGATCAGGAGAACTCGCACAGATTGATGTCGGCTCATTTTGGGAAGGAGAAGAATATATACAAAAAGCGATCGAGAAGGATAACTTAATGACACTTGGATCTGCTCAGCTATTGCGCGCCAACTATCCAGAAGTGTTTGATTATTACAAGGAAAGAGTTGACAGCCTTTATAAAAAATATAAAAAGTTATCTTAGTATTATAACTATATGAAATTCAAAACATTAGAAACCGACGTTGTCCGAAACAGAATATACCAACACTACCGCGGAAATAAATACATCGTGGTTGATATTGCCAAAAACAGCGATATGGAAGGTGACAATTTTTATGTAGTGTACCGAGCGTTGTATGATCACGGTCAGCTATACATAACTTCAATTGAAAGGTTTACCGGCTTAAATACAGACGGAACAAAACGCTTTACCCTGGTTGATGAGGAAGAAAAAGATAGAAACCCTAATCATGTATATCCGACGCTTACGATGTAAGAAATAAAAATCTGCCGTATTGGCAGTTTTTTATTTCTCTACATTATTCGTGTCTACAGGCTTTACCTCCCCCTTCTTCTCAAACTTCAAAAATGCCTTTTTAATCGCCTGGCCTACAGAGAATAGGATAACAATCGCGATCACGATAAGGAGTACGTTTTTGAAAATGCCTACGCCGCTGAAAATGCTTTCGATACGGTTGCTGAAATAGTGCCCAGCCCAAAGGAGTACCGATGAATAAATAAGAATCGCAAGACCATCGATAAGGATGAACTTTTTGTATGATACTTTTGCCTGTCCTGCGAGGAATGGTCCAATGAATCGAAGGTTTACGAGGAATCGAGCTACAAAAATAATTTTGTTTACATGACTTTCGATAAACTCTTGGTTCATGGGAACAATCTTTGCGAAAAACTTATCATAGACCGTTCGCACAATCTTGTTTCCATGAAGAGAAAGCGAGAACATAATCACATCTGAAAGAAGCATTCCAAAAATAACAATCGGGAGCGTGATCCAGAAACTGATCGTTCCCGTACCCACCACATACCCGATCGCAAGAATGATTACTTCCTCAGGAACAGGAACTACAATATTTGCAAGAAACGATGCGCCGAATATTCCCACATAGGATAGGGCTGCGATCTGCTTCAATATTTCTCCTGTTTCAGTCATGAGATTATTATCTCACATTATTGTCCCGTTGCCCACTTTTTCAGCTCCTTATAAGAGACTTCTCCGCAAATATAGGCTTTCGTGTCTGTATTATAGAAAAAAGGAATTCCTTGGCATTCATGATCCCCTATTTCTTCCTGATAGTTTTCAAGAAGCCGGTAGTCTGCTTCGCTTTTCCATGTGTCGCGTTCTTCCACTACAAGACCTATCTCGAATGAGAGCTTTGCGACCAATGGGCGCATCAAGGCGCAGTGAGGGCATTCAGTTCCGGTAAAAAAGAGGAGATGTGTCATGGCACCAGTATACTTATCGGGTAGGACTTGGCAAATAGAAGAAATAATGTAATACTCAAAATCGAAGTCTCAGTCTCTATTCGTTCACTTAAAATGAATAACAAAATGAAGCCAGAAAACCTTCATCGAATTGCAGCTGACGCTCTTCTTGAGATTTCGCCTGAGATTATCGGGAGTGTTGACCTTGTACTCCCCCTCGAGATCTCTGACAGTAGTTTTTTCACCCTCAACCTGATATATAACGGACTGACCTTTCCTTTTAAACTTTCCCCTCCTGTGGAAAAAAACACAAACGCACTGCTCCGCGAAGAGTGCTGTATCCGTGTTTCATGGCAGCCTGAGGGCTTGTTGGAAAAACAAATTGTTTTGGTTGTTTTTTTCCTTGAGCGTAAAGTAAACGAAGAAAAGGGCATCTTTTTGAAAAAGGGTGTTTATAAACTCAAAATCGAAGAGCTTCCTGCACAAAAAAATCCCTCGCGAGAAGCGAAGGGATTTTTTAATACGTCGATTTAAGCTTTTGGCTTCAAGGCCTTAGAAAGTCGTGACTTCTTTCGGTTTGCAGTGTTCTTCTTGATGATTCCTCGCTTTGCTGCCTTATCGATAGCTTTGTAAGCTTTCGCAAGGTTTTCAGCGATGATCTTCTTTTCAGCTCCGATAAGAGCTTTCACTCCTTTTACAGTTTCTTTGACTGCTTTTCGGCGCTTGTCGTTCAATGTTCGCTTTCGGTCAGAGACTCGCAAAGCTTTTTTCGCATTTTGTAGATTTGGCATAGGTAGGATTATAGTAGCATAAGTTTGATTTTTTGCAAGACTTCACGCACCAACGCGCACTTTCGGCTTCGCCGAGGTCCCCTCTCAAACACACCCCGCCGCCTTCGGCGAGCGACCCTCTCTAAAAGAGAGGGTAAGGTGAAACACTTATGCAAAGCTTTGCTTCGTCTAGACAAGTGGTTTTGTAGATTGTTGATAGCCTCTAAGAGATGATCGGAATTTTAATGAATGAAAGAGTCTCGACGGAGCCTACCCTCTCTTTTAGAGAGGGTCGACGAGCGAAGCTCGCGGGGTGTGTTCGGCAAAGCCGGCGGGGTGCGTCTTTCCAGACTAAGGCGTGAGTCATGCTATACTTAGCCCATGATCGCTCAAATTACCGGCACGGTATCTGCCGTAACCGACAAATACATTATTGTGGAAGCTTACGGTATTGGCTACCGTGTCTTTGCCACTGCCGAGACATTACTTAAACACAAGGTGGGCGAAACCCTTTCTCTTTGGACGTCTCATGTTATCCGAGAAGACTCGCAGGATTTGTACGGATTTGAAAACCTCAACGACCAAGACTTATTTGAACTTCTCCGAGGCGTTTCTGGCATTGGTCCAAAGTCTGCGCTTGGCGTGATGAATGTCGCAACCATCGGAACCATCTCCCGCGCCATCAACATGAACGATGTCTCTTACTTAACAAAGATCTCCGGCATTGGAAAAAAGACTGCAGAAAAAATCATTCTCGAATTACGAGATAAACTTCCTGCAATCCACTCAGATGATGGAAGCTCTGCAAACAACGACGTGCTCGATGCGCTCATCGCGCTTGGTTACACTGAGTCTGCGTCTCGCGAGTGTTTGCGAACCATTGATCCGTCGCTTGATACGCAAGCAAAAATCCGCGAGGCTTTGCGGATACTTAACAAGTAAAGAGATTACTTAAAAATTATTTCTGATCAAGCATTCGATACAGAACAATCCCTCCTGCTACCGAAACATTCAACGACTCTTTCATTCCTTTCATAGGAATCTCAACGATGGTGTCGCACATTTTAAGAAGCGGTTTAGAGATGCCCGTTGTTTCTGTCCCCAGTATGAAGACCATCTTGTCGGTCTTTTTTACTTTCTTGTAATCAACCGAGGTTTTATCTTGCTCAACTCCGATAACTTCAAATCCTTCTGTTTTAAGTTTTTTAAGTTTTGAATTCGGACTTTTTACATATTCCCACGGAACGCTTTTTTCGGAACCAAGAGAACATTTAACAAAATCGGCTCGATCTCTTCCAAATCGATCGACAGGAGTCGGCGAATAGCCAGACAAAATGATTCGCGTAATGCCGACTGCGTCCGCGGTTCGAAATAATGCCCCAACATTGAACACGCTCCGGATATCATGGAGCACAAGCACGTATTCAACATTGCCTCTTGATATTTTCATAATTATTGTGTATAGTACAGTTCGTTTCGTAAAACGCAAGTTTTAGTAATGGGGCCGCCCCGCTTCGCTAAAGCTTCGCAGAGCACGCACTCGTAGCTCAGTCGGTAGAGCACCTGCCTTTTAAGCAGAGGGTCGTTGGTTCGATTCCAACCGAGTGCACATTGAAAAATTTCCTTAGAAATAAGGGATTTTTTCGTTACCTCAAGTAAGGTTCGAGCTTTATGCTATAATCGCTTGTATGAAATTTCCAGAAGAGATGCTAAATCGGAATATTGATAACGATGGTCCAAACCTCAATGAAGACCTATCTTTAAAAAAGAAAATGCAAGAAGTCGATGAATTCTTAGAAGAACTTCCGGAAAATAAGTTCATGCTCGGGACAACGCCGGGTCATTTTTCCGGAAGTCTCGCTCAAAATCTCGAAACAAGCCAGGAAGATCTTCAGTTTATAAAAGAAAAGTTGAGCGGAGAAACATTGATTGATTTAGGGTGCGGTGAACCTGGCTATACCGATGCCCACCTAAAAGAGCTAGATATTTCTTTGGCTTCTTACGTTGGGGTGGATAAAAAGGAGTTCGACCAAAGATGGGTTGAGGAATCTAGGAAACAGGGTGGCTTCCCGGTTGAATATATCAATGAAGACTTGTTGCGATTTGTGTCAAAAATCCCAGACAACTCTGCCAACTTCCTCATATCAGGAATAGACGAAGATGTTTTGCGCGATTCGGAGTATCGAAAGAGATTGATGGCTGAAATAATGAGGGCTACGAAACAAGGAGGGCTTGTCTTGAATTATCACGGTGCTCTTGATTTGTCTCCAAGGAGCGCTGATTCTAGCTTCCAAGCCCATAAGGGCAATATCAGCGGGCTTTCTATCCATGTAAAGAATGGATAGGTACATCGCCCCAAAGGAACGTCCCTTCACATGAAGGGATCTTGCTTTGGGGCTATTTCGCCTACTTAAGTTATCCACAGGAATCTTTCCCCGCCTCTTTGGCTTTTTTATTTCATTCCATGTATAATAATTAGGAATTAGTTTTTCAACTACGTGAGATTAGATGCCTGTTTTGTAAAGCGACCAACTTTATTGGTAAATTACTATGACAAAGCACATCTACCACGATGCTCTTTCCATAGTTCTTTACACAAAAGTTACGCAATACAAAACAATCTGTTCCCACTCAAAAAACTAAATAAATCTTTATTTTTAAGATGAAAACTGCCCTTACAAGAGCAGTTTTTTATTGGAACTTTTTTACTTGGCCTTATTTCTTATCAAGCGTCAGGAAAAATTCTTCCAATCGCTCTTTCATTCCCAATCCACCCAATCGCGATTCGTGATAAATAGAAACAAGTCTTCGCGCCATAGCATCAAGTTTTTCTTTCGGAACAGAAGACTTCTTTGTCATCATATCTTTCAGTTTCCACCAAATCATTCCGTGCGTCTTTTCCATTTCGTCTTCATGTGCTAGCACTTCTTGAAATGCGAGCCATGTCTTTTTCTTATCTCCTGTCGCAAATGCGTTCGCAAGTCCGAACGGATTAAACACTTCTGCTTTCTTTTCCTTTTCTAAGGCCTTGTGCACCGTCCCTACTTTTTCAAATTTCTTTACGTCTGCCGCAAGCATGCTGTCGACAACAATCGCTACATCATGAGGAGCTTCAGAAAGTTCAGCCAATCGTTCGAGAACTTCTTTTTTTATCGAATCATCTTCCATCACATTCATAAGCACGAATGTTTTCTTTTCCCCAAAAAGACTTGGTGTTTGAATATCATCAAAAACATTTTGAAGGTTTGCAGTAAGTACATCTACCCGTTCGCGGTTCCCCTCTCCTTGCAGGAGAGGGGTTAGGGGTGAGGTTTTTCCAATGAATACTGAAATCATATCCACATGCGAACTTTAGATTTATATTCACGATACGCTTCTGGACAAATAGAACTGATTACTTTTTCACTTAATGGAATAAATATAAATGTAAGAAGTAGAAATAGTATCACCGCTCCGATCGCCATCACTAACGAATTCACAACAAGCGCGAATCCAATATACATAATAATAAGTGACAACGATCCTGGATGTCGACTATAGCGATATGGCCCTCGCATCAAGTCTGGACATGTTGCTTTCGTTGAAGGACGTGCAACAACACGACTCACTTTCTGTGCTGCAAATGCTAATCCTGTTCCGAAAATAATAACAAGCACTCCGACGACCATAAGAATATCATCCGCTGATCCAGCCTTGACCAATGGCATCGGAAATCTCACGTACACCGCAAACGAGATTGCCAATCCTATAAGGAAAACCACCGGCGACGCCGACATGATTCCAAAGAATACTTTTACTGCTTTATTCATAGGGATAGTGTATACCTAAAATTTTTTCAAGTAAATAAGCCACTTGATGGCTTATTTACTTAATCTTTTGCTTCTCCCCATGTCTTTCCTGAGGAAATAGAAACATCAATAGGTATTTTATTTTCAATCTTCAGAGGAACCGTTTCTAGGACGCTCTCCATGGTTTTCTTAATAAGGTCTTTTGCCTTATCAAGCACCTCATCAGCAACCTCAAATACCAGTTCGTCATGGATTTGCATAATCATGTGTACTCTTTCAGAAAGACCTGCGTCCTTGATAGCTTTATCCACATGGATCATGGCTAGCTTAATAATATCAGCTGTCGTCCCTTGGATTGGCGCATTCCCTGCAGCTCGTTCTGCCATTGCCTTAATGAAAGGAATGGAAGATTTTAATGCTGGGAATAATCGTTTTCTTCCAAATAATGTTTCTGTGTATCCCAACTTCTTTGCTTGTACCAATACATCGTCCATATACTCTGAGAGTTTTGGCAATTGCTTGAAGTACTCATCATAGAACTGCTGGGCTTCGGCCCGGTTGGTACCCAGATTTTTCTGGAGTGCCGTCACCCCCATTCCATACAAGATTCCGAAGTTGATGACTTTTGACTTTCGTCGCATATCACTCGTTACTTCGTTTTCAGGAACATGGAATACTCTGGATGCAACTGATGCATGAACATCTTTTCCGGAACTGAACGTTTCCATGAATACTGGATCTCCCGAAAGAATCGCCGCGCTTCGTAACTCGATCTGGGAATAATCTGCAGAAACGAGACTGTATTCTTTTGGTGCAATAAACGCATTTCGAATTTTCTTTCCTTCTTCTGATCGAATAGGAATGTTTTGAATGTTTGGATTCTGGCAAGAGAACCTTCCTGTTGCGGCTCCCATCTGAAGCAACTCAGGATGTAGTCGCGAACCTTCATCGGCAAGCGTCGGCATCGTATCTATATAAGTAGAGAGCAATTTCTGAAGCTCGCGATACTTAAAGATGTCTGCGATGATCGGATGTGCATCTGCAAGTTTTTCAAGGTCTGACTCTTTTGTGGAATAGGTGCCACTTGCAGTTTTCTTTACTCGGAATCCTTTGATGCTTGCATGGATCTGCATTTCTCCGAAGAGTACTTCACCTAATTGTTTTGGGGAGTTTACGTTGAACTCATGACCAACATGCGCATAAATAGCTTTTTCTATCTTTTCAAGTTGTCCGTGTAAATCTACCGAAAGTGCTTTAAGGAATCCTGTATCAATGAGGACGCCGTGCTCTTGCATTCCTTTTAGGATCGGGATCAGTGGTAACTCAATGTCTCGGTAAACAAAATCTAATCCATTTTTTGTAATTTCTTTTTCTAGAGACTCTTTTGCTGTTTCGAGATTTTCTGTACGTGTGTACATGAAAATATCATCGGCGGTAGGATTGGTTATTTCGGAATTAAGGAGCCAGAACGCAAGTTGCGTTTCGCGAGGGACAACAACGGGTTCGGCACCCTCTCCTTGCAGGAGAGGGTCGCCGAGGCTCTGCGAAGCGGGGTGAGGTTTGGAAGCTGCGCCAGACTGAGCACTATTCAACACCTCCTTCAATCTCATTACCAATGTCTTAAACTCAAACTCTTTAAGCACCGGCTCTACTACAGATAGATCGCAAGACTCCTTCCATGTTTTCTCTGGAAGCGTAAATGTGATAGGCGCGTCACGTCTAATAGTTGCCAATGTTTTTGAAAACAGTGCCCCCTCTTCGTGCTCCTCAAGAAGTTTTACGATGCGCTCTTTTACACCCTCTTTGATAAGTAGCTCTCTATCCTTGTGAATGTTTTTGTAAATATTTTCTATGGTTCCGAATTTCAAAATAAGTTCCGTTGCAGTCTTTTCACCAATACCTGGAACGCCGATAATGTTATCAGACGGATCTCCTCGAAGCCCCTTAAAGTCAGGGAGCGATTCGGGACCAAATCCAAATCGTGCATGCACTGCATCCTCGTCGTAAATAACTGTGTCGTTAATTCCTTTCTTTAAGGTAAACACGCGAACTTTTTTTCCATCCACTAATTGCAGGGAGTCCATATCCCCTGTCGCAATAAGAACCTCGAGGGTTTTATCTTTTTTTGTTTGCTCAACAATGGTGCCAAGCATGTCGTCGGCTTCAAATCCCGGCATGTCGTAAATAGGAATTCCTAGTTTTTCGCAAACATATCGTGATGACTCGATTTGCGCAACGAGCGCCTCATCTGTTTTTGCGCGATGTCCTTTGTACGCATCGTACGCTTCGTGACGGAATGTTTTCTGGGGCAAGTCGTAACACGCAATAATATAGTCGGGTTTCCATTCTGAAATAATACGAATGATCATTGATACGTATCCGTATAATCCTCCAGTTGGAATGCCTTTTGAGCTCGTAAACTCTGGCAGAGCATGATATGCACGGTGCAATAACGCATGCGCATCCAAAAGCACTATTCTTTTTTTCTCAGTTTTTTTCATATCACTATTATACCAGACAACGTAAAAAGCACCCGAAACAAGTCTCGAGTGCTTTTTATTTAATTTTGCTCTTCAGTGGCTATAGCGGCAATCGCATCCACGGCAACTTCGTTTTCATTGGCCGGCACCATTTCGGTATTGCCAGGATAATGAACGCCGCCAGAGGTTTCTTCGTTCATCCACACCTTTAGTGTTGCAGCTAATCCGTCTAGCTTGTGCTCTGCAGTGTAAGGAAACAAATAGCGCACTCTTTTTCCAAATTCGCGACCATCGGGATAAGGCGTTGGCAGATCGTTACCAAAATACTTTTTCATGCTATCCACCGCCTTTTGTAAGGTAGTCTCGGCATCTTTGGCTTCAACATTTTCAACCAGCTCTGTCATTTCTTCTTTACTAATCTCGGATTTTTTGGGAATTTCTTTTTCAAATTTTAGAATTACCATAGGTCCTGAGCCTACATTTCTTGCAAACGCGATTACTAATTTCATGCTTATTTACTTTAAAGGTTAAAAAATCACTTCCTTTACTATAATAGCACAATTCCTATCCAAAGTCAATATCCCTCAATTCCCCTTGATTTATATGACTTATTTTAAGTTTTAAGGCCCAATTGGGGATTTTATCAGCGATTTTCTCAGGCCACTCTATAAGAAGGATGTTTTCCGGGTTTCTAAGCAAGTCGTCCCATCCTAATGTTTCTACCTCACTACTTGATTCAAGTCGGTACATATCGCCATGGATTAAGTACTCCCAAGGCACGGTTCGGAACCCCTCTCCTTGCAGGAGAGGGCGCTCGGCGAAGCCGGCGGGGTGAGGTTTGCGAAGTTCATACTTCTTATATATAACGTACGTAGGGCTTTGTAAGTCTTCAGCAATACCGAACTGCTTTGCAATTTCCTGTATTAAGGTTGTTTTTCCAGCCCCAAGATCTCCTGAAAAAGTAATCAGCGTTGCATGTTCGGAAGACTTATTAAGTTCTGCCTTCTTGATCACTTCTGTAGCAATCGCCGGCAGTTCGTTCAATGAGAAATTCATGATTCTATCCTAGCATAAAAGGCGTGACTTGCATTTTAAAATGCATAAATTATAATAGTTCTATGGGCGAGAGAAGTTTGGTGCCCCCTAGGGTGTCCGGGCTTGTCTTCAAGAAAAGGTTTCCTCAAAACGAGGAAACCTTTTCGATTACAGAAATATCTATATATTCTAATAGTGTTGCTTGGGTTTCGTGCGCATCTCGACTGAGTCTTCCTATAATATCTGCAAGTTGAACCGCGTCACTGTATAGAGACTGAATGTGTATTATATGATGGATTTTAGATTGTTTAGTTTCCGAGGATCTTGGCAGTCCGTACCCATCTTGAATGTACTTACTTAGTTTATTTTGTTCATCAATAGACTCCAAATAACGGTCAATTACCAACTCAAAAGAGTCATACTCTGAATGATTTATTTTAATAAAAGTCTTTTCAAGAGCTTTCCTTAGTATGAAGTTTCTAAATTTCTTTCCATTTTTTCCTAGGAAAGGGCCTTTATATTTTTGTTTCTCAATACTTATAATAAAACCTCTTATATAAATTTCGGAGCCATGCTTTGAAAGTATTAACTCAACTAAATCAGACACCTTTTTCCTAATCCTTGTTCGAGACCAATACTCCTTCAGCTCCTTACCAAAATCTAAAAAATACCTCAATCTCGAAATGTTTTCATTAATTGCAACGATGCCGGCATGGTTCGCTGCCACAATATTAATCTGATAATACTTACTACTATCTCTCCCCGCTCCAGGATCTCCCGACTCGTCAACGAATAAGAACAATTTACTCATAGACCAAGCTTACCAAGACTCTTATCAAGAAATATCTAAGGAATAATAAATTATTTATCAAACACAAAATCCCCTTTCGGGGATTTTGTGTTTTGTTTGTTTGAGCACTCGAACA
>CAZVLM010000002.1:11968-18892 GCA_964628065.1 uncultured Candidatus Saccharibacteria bacterium | reverse complement strand
AACACAAAATCCCCTTTCGGGGATTTTGTGTTTTGTTTGTTTGAGCACTCGAACATAGAACGTTTGTTTTTTACCAATCATGCAATTGCATAAAAGGTTGGAGTATCGTTACTGTCGCGGAGGACCAGGACGATACACAACATAATCGTTCCCTGTTTGAGGACCTGCTACCGGATCCATAGGACGCGGAGCATTATTGTTCGTCACAATCATCGCCTGATTTCGTCGCGTCGCATAGTAATGCGCAACGATGATGATAAGGATGATGATCAAGAGAATAAGTAACCATCCCGCAAGAGAGTGTGGAAGGAAGTCCAATCCGAAGATAGAAGCTCCAAGTACTCCATTGTTTGTCGAGAAGGTATCTGCATCGTACGCAATAGCGTTTTCAGCAGTACCTGTTCGAGGATTTTCGAACGCTGCGATAGCCTGGGCTACTACTGGGTCTCCTTCTCGAAGACCAGAGTTAACCTGGGTTACCACCACCATTGATCCGCTTTCTCGTGATCCGAGTGAGTCGATTTGGTAGATTACAGAATGCTCGTTTCGCTCGATAAGACCGTGGTCTGTATCGATGATTGTCATCTGTGTTGGGAAGTTTACCTCGATAATAAGGTTCTTCAATGTTCGAGTCGTGATATTTTCCCATGAAATGTCATAAGAAATATCTCGTCCTCCACTTACGGTTGCTCGGTGGTTGTCGATCATCAATTTGATGAATGAGTTTCCTCCAAGTCCTCCGTTTGTTGTTGTCGTGTTAACGATATTTGTAATCGTTGTGTCGTTTGTTGTTACTCGAGCCGTTGTAAATGATTTAATATCACCTACTGCACTCGACTGGCAGTTTCTAGCTGCGGCCTGGTAGTAGTAAGTTGTATTCGGAGTAAGTCCTGCAATTGATTGTGTCATTGCACCACTTCCGGTGTATCGATTTACTTCCTGAGTAACACTTCCGAGTGCGTACGTTGTTCCGTAATTGAAGTGAGTGTATGCATCACAACCATTAGCTGTGAAGTATCCATCCACAATTACGATGGTTCCTCCGGTAGAGACTGCTCCGAGCGTTGAAACGGTTGGAGCGCCTACTACTGGACCATTGTTCACACACTGTGAACCGTTCCATGTCTGATTATATGAACAGTTCGGCGTATTTGTTACGCAGTACGATCCATTCCAAGTTTGGTTATATCCACAAACTGGAGTGTTTGTTACACAGTATGAACCGTTCCATGTCTGGTTGTAACCACATGTAGGGGTTACAGGGACACAGTATGATCCGTTCCACTGGTAACCTGAGCTACAAGTTGTAGAACAGTTAGGGTATCCGGCACATCCACATGTATTACATGTGTTTCCGTTACCAATTGTGAAGGTCATGACTCCTCCTGATCGAGTTCCATACTGATTCGTCGCAAGTGCTTCGAATTCGTATGTTCCCTGCCCAAGACCGGTAAGTACATACTGGAGATTTCCAGATGTCACTCCACGGTTCTGCATATCACGAGTGATCCATGTTGAGCTTCCTACCATTCGGTATCGGAATGATGTAATTGTTTCTGCTCCGTTTGAGTTAAACGAACCATTCAATGTCGCATTCCATGTGCTTCCTACCATCGTGATCGGCATAGCCGCGTTAGTAGTAACTGTTGGCGCCTGACCCGTAGTTCCTCCGCAGTTTGAGGTACAAGGATTTGATCCTGCGTCATCAAGTACGAATACCGCCTTCAAGACCCCCTGACCATTCCATCCTGGCTCTACGGTTCCGAGAGAAATCCCGTTTGAAGTTAATACTTCCTGAGGATTTGGTAATGTTTCAAGTGAGCCATTCGTAGACTGTCGCTGAATAGTAACTCGAGTAAGTCGGTATTTAACAGCACCTGAGGTGATATTAACACTTCCACTTCCTGAAGCTACTGTAGTTCCACCAACTTTAAGGCTTCCTGTGAATGACTGGCTTCCTGTAACTGCATTAGTACCTGGGTTTGTAACCGATACTCGCGCGTTAGTTACAGCTGTTGAACCTGTATTATGAAAGTAAATCTTCACATTGATTACATCGTTCACCTTTCCTGAGATAGTGGTACGATTCCAACAGTATCCTTCTGGAACGTTGGGATTTGGAGGAATTCCTTCCCCTGTGGTCACATTTCCAAGTGAAAATGTGGGACAATCGTCAGATCCTGCATCGTTCCATCCAGCCGAAGCTGTCGGAGCCGACACACCAACAAGAACTACCATGGCAAGTGATGCCAAGGTAAATCCTGCGATTTTTTTGATTAATGTTTTTGTCATATATAATGAGTATTAATAATAAACTTCTATGAACTTTCGAGTGCTCCTCAAAAGCTCAATAAAAGGAGTAAGGTGGGCTGTCCAGCAGACCTTACTCGATTTATTCAGTTGTGTTTTACAGTGTGAACACTTACTCAACTCCGCTCCAATCACGACCAGTACGACGACCGCCTTCAGTCGTATTTACCCCACCATAATCACGTCCGTGTCCTCCAGTATTAATTGGCGGTGTACAGTTAGTACAAGGCGGGGGAGGATTTCTCCAGCGCGGAACGCGGCCCCCACCACCATTGTAAACAGGTTGTTGCTGATAACTCCCACCTCCACCTAGTACAATGGTATTGCCACTAAGCAATGTCCATCCGTTACCTTTGGTTTCGTTGTGACTATCGCTGGTGCTTATCGCACGAGCTCCACCTCTTCCACCATCGTCGTAGTAAGTATCGTCGGATCCGCCGGAGTTTCCTCCTGAACGAGAACGTGAACGTGCTTCTTCCGGCTCATGGTGTTCAGGCTGTAGCTCCTCAATGTCTCCGTTGTCAGCAGCGGCTTTGGTAGGAGCAACGGTTAAGGTGTTGTTCCCCGAGTTGTTGAAGTTTCCGCTATTATCAATAGTAATATTGTTAATAACAGTCACTCCGTGTCCTGAGTAAGCCGTATCGAATTGTTCGATCGAACCACTTGCTGGCTTCTTTCCGGAAAACTCCCCAACTGGTGTTGGGTTAGCACATGCAGCACTTGCAAGCAGATACTCTTCTACTGGATCTGTGTTGGGAACTTGTAGAAAGAACCCTTCTTCTCCATCGAAGTAAATTGGTCTGGGTATTACTACACCTGTTTTCCCGTTAAGAGAATTATCAAGCGAAATATACCTGTAGGTTTTACCTGATTCCAGCGGCTTACTAACAACAAATGCTCGTACAACCTCTTCGGCTTCAGCTGCAGTTTTTATTTGCGCCCTTACCCCATTAATAGCCCACAATTTTCCGTTGTGTTTATCATTAATGAAGTTAAGTTGCTGTAGTAAAATGCGTTGTGCGGGTATAGTTACCGCCGAGATATGGCTTTGCAGCACATCTTGCGGGCATACCGTGTAGTAAGCAAGATCATCCGTGGTTTTGCCGCGGATAATCAGGTCTAACCACTCATCAATAGTCATGTTTCTTGCGTTCGGGTCTTTACCGTTTTGTCCATTAAAGGACATCGGGTCGCCGGCCTTGGCAATAAACACTGTAAAAATTGTAATGAACAATAACGGGATAATTCTGTTTTTCATCGTTTCTGGATTTTAGTATTTTAAAAACGCTTATAAGCGCTTTTTAGTTAAAGAAATTGGTTTCGTTCGGTTTACTCCCTCTCCCTAACATCTTAGCATATTCAGACTTATTTGTCAAGCTCTAGGAGGCCCCCTTCTTGAGGTTGCATCTTACCCTTTACTTAGCTAAAAAACCCTTGTTTTTAAGGCTTTTTTAGTAATTCTTGAGTTTTTCTTGAGTATGCTTTGTTAAGCTTAGAATATGAGTGATGAATTTAATAATTGGAATGAACTAAAGAAGTATATTGAAATAAGGTCTTTTGTGCCTGACCGATTCCCTACCAAAGGCGAAGTTTGGATGATTAGTCTTGGAAAAAATGTAGGATATGAGCAAGCAGGGACAGGAACTCATTTTGGAAGACCAATGCTTGTGGTAAAAAAGTTTAATAATCTCTTATTTTGGTGCGTTCCTCTGTCTACGAAACAGAAAGATTTTGATTTTTATTATAACTATACTGATATTGATGGCAGAAAGGTTTCTGGTATTATTTCTCAAATGAAACCAATAAGTATCAAGCGATTTGATCGTTATATGCATACTATTTCCTCAAAAGATCTGCTTGGTATTATTAATAAAATTAAGTATTTTCTAAATTAATCCAATCGAAAGCCGCCCGAAGGCGGCTTTCTCGGGACTTAAGCATGTTACTGCCCAAGCACTTTGTGAAACTAGTATATCTCATTGGAAAATCAAGTCAATATAGTATACTTACTTTAATATGGTTACTTATCATGAAGACGAGCAGAATAAAATAATTTCTGATTTGCGTGGACAACAGGAAGAAGCGCTCGTGCAACAAATCGCAAGCGATATTGGCGTTCCCTACCAAGACTTAACAAGTATTACCATCAATAGTGACGCCCTTCGACTTATTCCGGAAGTAACCGCTCGAAAAGCGGAAATGGCAGCGTTCGCAATGGTAGGAAAAAAGTTAAGCGTCGCAGCAAAATCTCCAACGAATCCCGACGTGATCGAAGAAATAAACAGACTAGAAGGTATTGGCTATGACACAAGTCTTTTCATGACCTCCATGCGAAGCCTTGAAAAGGCATGGGGTCGCTATCATGATATTTCTCAATCAGAAACAAACCGAAATGGACTTCTCGATATCTCTGATGAAAACCTGCAAGAAATCGTAGCAAGTGTTCATAAAAACGAAGATGTTTCTGAGCGACTTAAAAAAATACTTGAGGCACGCGATTCCCATCAAGTTTCCCAAATTATGGAAACCATCTTCGGATCTGCGATCGCCCTTGGATCATCAGACGTTCACTTTGAACCAGAGGAAACATTCGTCCGACTCCGTCTCCGAGAAGACGGCGTACTCCAGGAAATCATTCAATTCGATCCCGTTCCCTACCAAAAACTTCTCAATCGTATCAAGTTCATCTCAGGAATGAAGCTTACGAACACAGAAACAGCGCAGGATGGGCGATTCACTATTATTTATAAAAAAATGGAAGTGGAAGTTCGAGTTGCTGTAGCACCGGGCGCCTATAACGAATCCATCGTGCTCCGAATCTTGAACCCTGAAGGATTGGCGGTGGACTTTGAAAAACTTGGTATCGAGCCTCGTATCTTCAAAATCCTCGAAAGAGAAATTGCAAAGCCGAACGGAATGATTCTTACCACAGGACCAACTGGATCAGGAAAGACAACAACCCTTTATTCATTCCTTAAAAAAATCTACAGTCCTGAACTTAAAATCATTACGATTGAAGACCCGATTGAATATCACCTAACAGGTATTACCCAGGAACAGGTGTCTCATGAAAAGGGGTTCGACTTCCTTGCAGGACTTCGTGCCGCCCTTCGACAAGATCCCGATGTGATCATGGTGGGGGAAATCCGAGATAAGGAAACGGCGACGATTGCGGTAAACGCTTCGCTTACCGGTCACATGGTATTCTCTACGCTCCACACGAACGGCGCTGCGGGGACTATTCCACGACTCCTTGATCTGGGTATTCAACCAGGAATTCTTGCAGCGGCACTCACGGTTTCTATTGCACAGCGACTGGTACGAAAACTTTGTCCGCATTGTAAAAAAGAGGAAGCGTTATCACAGGATCGTGAACAGTTAATGCGAACCATCATTAAGAATGCTGAGAGTATTGGAAAAGATTTTGCGGCTTACAATATTAAGTCTGACATGCCATTTGTAACCTATACACCCGTCGGTTGCGACAAGTGCGGAAATAGTGGATATAAAGGACGTGTCGGGCTCTATGAAGCCATTCTCACGGATGACATCATAGCGAAAGTAATGGCGCAGGTTCCAACACCAACAGAACGCGATATTAAAAAAGCTGCTGAACATCAGAAGATCTTTACTCTTATTGAAGATGGTGTCATTAAGATTCTTTCGGGGATTACATCATTTGAAGAAATTAACAGTGTGGTGGACTTGAGTGAGGATGTGGGAGAAGACTTATTGAATCCTCAGTTAACTACTGAAGAACCTAAGTCCGCTCCGCAAACCACCGCCCCCGCTGGCCTACGGCCAGTCGACCCCGCCTCGTTTGAGGCGGGGCACACACCATTAACGTTTGTGCCTCAAAGTGAAGAGATTGTGCTCTTGGTTGATTACTTAAAAATGCTCGAGGAGCATCAACAGCAAAATCCTGCCGTAGGCATTGCTGATAAAATCGCACGCGCTCAGCATATGATTATTTCTATCTTAGAAAATACTCCCAACCTTGAACAATTATTTTCTCAAACAAATCCTGGCATGATGGTACGAAATGAAATTGAAGGATTAATGGGAGAATTAAAAACACTTGAAGAGGATCAGGTGAGGAATCCAAGTGTTGGTGTTGCAGACCAAATTGCTAAAATCCGAAACAACATACAAACCATGACTCGTGAAGTTGGCAAATAAAATACAAATTGCTACATTGGTTTGGACCGCGAGTCATCCCGAGTGGAGAGCGACCGGTTGTTTTGAAAAGCGCTTAGGAACTATCGAATGTAATTGCATGCAGATGACGCATTTAGATTCAGTGGTTCCTAAGCGCTTTTGTTGTGGAAAGACACACCCCGAACAAACACACCCGCCCGGCTTCGCCGAGGCACCCTCTCTAAAAGAGAGGGTGGACATCGAAACTGTATCTGAAATTAAAATACCGCTTGCCTCTATGAGATAAGTGGTATTTTAATTTGGCAGCAAGTCTCGACGGAGGGATGCTCCCCTGCGAAGGGGAGCTGTCTGCCACAGGCAGACTGAGGGGTGAAAAAGAAAAACACCCGCCGGGTGTTTTTCTTAGAGAGTTTTCAAATTCAGTAATCTGAAAAAATTTTTATAGCCGAAGCCATA
>CAZVLM010000002.1:0-11868 GCA_964628065.1 uncultured Candidatus Saccharibacteria bacterium | reverse complement strand
CTTAGAGAGTTTTCAAATTCAGTAATCTGAAAAAATTTTTATAGCCGAAGCCATAAACGATTCATACTAGATAAGGAGAGCCCCAGAAAACGGACCGGTACAAGCCGGAACACCAGAACATCCTTTCTGAGCACAAATCAAGACCGCGAGATCCCATTTTTTCAGATTACTGCTTTCGAAATACAAAGAACTGCGGGCACGAAGATTACTATAGCAACCTCATATCTTTATGCAACTAAATATAGCATACTTCGTTTTAAAAGTCAAGTACTTTATCTGCGAATAATATAAATATGTTGATTTATAAGGATTTTTTAGAATATTAGCCATCTTTTAAATATGCTATACTTCATCCATGTCTTCAGATACCCCCACATCATCCACAACGTTATCCCCAAGCCCTGCAAATCAACTTTTGGATTCAGATTTGCGTCCAACTTCGTGGGAAGATTATATTGGACAGACGATGATCAAGGAAAACTTGCGCATTTTACTTGGTGCTGCAAAGACTCGCAACCACACCGCTGAACATATTTTATTTTATGGGCCACCAGGACTTGGAAAAACAACCCTTGCGCATTTAATTGCAAAAGAAACAGGGCGCCAAATGAAAATTACTTCAGGTCCTGCTATTGAAAAAGTTGGAGACCTTGCAAGTATTCTCACAAACCTTGCTCCGGGAGATATTGTCTTCATTGACGAGATTCATCGATTAAATAAAATGATTGAAGAAGTCCTC
The DNA here is from genome assembly GCA_964628065.1 of uncultured Candidatus Saccharibacteria bacterium. GTDB lineage: Bacteria > Patescibacteriota > Minisyncoccia > Phycocordibacterales > UBA1006 > CAIXMG01. The sequence goes on along the minus strand of CAZVLM010000002.1, from coordinate 11,129 downwards.
TACCCTGCCATGGAATCAGGAGTGCTTGATATTATTATTGGAAAAGGTCCAAGTGCGCGAACCATTCAACTAGAACTTCCTCCATTTACAATGATTGCTGCTACGACTCGTATGGCGCTTATCTCTGCACCACTTCGGTCGCGATTCTCTGGTGGAACATTTAGGCTTGAATTTTATTCAGTTGAAGAAGTAGCAGAAATATTGAAACGTTCCGCGAAACGACTCGGCGTTACTATTACCGATGATGCACTGCTTGAAATTGCTCGGAGATCGCGAAGTACACCTCGAACCGCTAACTATTTCTTAAAACGAGTTCGTGATTACGCGCAGGTGCACAATACTGAAATCAGCCTTGATACGGTTAAAAAAGCTATCGCGCTTGTAGGCGTCGACGAACTAGGACTTACTCCCGCAGACCGTATGACTCTCGAGGTAATCATTGAGAAGTTTGGCGGAGGACCTGTCGGCGTAAAGACGATTTCTGCTGCAACGTCCGAGGAAGAAGCCACTATTGAAGAAGTTATTGAACCATACTTGATCCAAATGGGACTTCTCGAAAAAACAGCTCGTGGCCGCGTTGCAACTAAAAAAGCATACGATCATTTGGGCTTCGATTATCCAGATAAAAATTTATTCACGTAAAAACCCTTCGCTAAGCGAGGGTTTTTATTTTGTTTTTAAAATTCAATTCTTTTAAGTTGGGGCATAACATCTTCTGAGAGATCCCATTTCGTGCAAATAACTTTGCCTTCAAAGGTAAACTGTCCATCGGGACACAGACTGTAAATAGCTTCGTCCATATCCTTTACTACAGCAGCTAGATAGTATCTTAGAAGGTTTTTACCACCCCTATAGTACTGCTGGAGTGGCCAATACCTATCACAGTTCTCATTACGATGGTTCAAAGCCTGGGCACCTAACTCGTCACATGTTGCAGCAGAATCAATGTACATCTGGTGGGTTTTGTGAAGCCTTGCCTGTTTGTTTTTGTTTTTCTCCACCTGCATCTTACTAAAAATACTATCAGCTTCCGCACGGCATCTTTTCGCGCGACACTTCATAGTATCTACCTTGTCCATAAGGGCAACGTTTTGGCCAACAATTGAATCGATGACCGGTTCTGAATTCGTCACCATTTGACGCACAGCATCAATGGTTGGCATTATTGTGCTTTTGGCTTTGTCTACGAGCTCCTTGTTAATCTCGTACACATGCTTGCAATTAGGACTGAAGCGCTGTGCCTGGCATGATAGTGCTGAAAAAATACTTACAATAATTAACAATTGTTTCATTTCTAAAAGGGTTTATTGTGATTGAATTTATTTCCCCAACACTTTATCACGATAACACTATTTGTCAAGTACTCCCCACTCACTATATACTATATCTATGAAAATACTCGGCATTGATCCAGGCTATGAACGCCTTGGAATTGCAATCATAAGTAAGGACGGGGCAAGTAAAGAAACTGTGGTTTTTTCAACCTGCATTAGAACATCTGCAAAACTTGATCTTCCTGACCGTCTTCTACAAGTTGGCACAACACTTCGCTCTATTATTACGGAACATTCGCCCGACGCAGTCGCTATTGAGGCGCTTTATTTCGCCAAAAACACCACCACTGCGCTTAAGGTGGCAGAAGCGAGGGGTGTGATACAGTACGTAACTCGCGAGGCAGGGTTACCTATTTTTGAGTATCACCCGAACGCGATAAAGATAGCCGTCACTGGCTATGGGGCGGCAAAAAAGGAGGATATTGCCATCATGGTTCCGAAGTTGGTGCAATTTATTAACTCTTCAACTGACTTAGAACAAACAAAACTTGATGACGAGCTCGACGCAATCGCTGTCGCGCTCACCCATATCGCCCATGCACGACCGAATTATCCACAGTTGCGTTCATAATGGTATTTTACCCCTTGCATGCTGAAAGATATTTTGTTACAAATAGGTTCGTTATAAGAACAATTGTTATTTAAACACATACTATGTACGCAGATGAAGACAATTTTGAAATTGGAGAAGATACAGAACTCGAAGACTTTGCAGAACTAGGAGAATTCGATGAAGACGGAAACCCAATAGGCCCATTAAAGGATCTAGATGAGGTAGAAGTTGAGGACTTTCTCTAATATAAAAACACCAGACGTGGTGTTTTTATATTTATACGATAATTTTTACAAACTTCTTCTTTCCCACTTTTACAATCGTCGTCTGATTGATTACTAATTTCTCATCAGTAATTCTTTCTTCTTCAGGATCATTCATCACCTTGATCGCGCCCTCTTTAATAAGTCGTCGGAATTCAGCTTTTGATTCAACAACCTTGTTCACTGAAAGAATTTCAATAAGCAATTCTCCATTTGTTGCAGAAACTTCTGGTATCTCTGTAGGAATTCCTCCGCCAGAGAATGTTTTCTCCCAGTTTTCTTGGGCTGCGATTGCTTCTTGTTCACTGTGGTACGTCTTAATAATTTCTCTTGCTAATCGCTTTTTAAACTCCATCGGATTTTCACCGTTTTGCATACCAACTTCCATATCAAGTATTTCCTGTTGTGGAATGTCAGTACATAATTCAAATCCTCCAACAATCATTCCGTCAGTCCATGACATGATTTTTCCAAACATGCTGTCTGCGGAATCTTCAAGGGTAATCATGTTACCCTCTGACTTACCCATCTTCTTTCCATTTGGATCCGCAAGAAGTTTTACCGACATTATAAACTTGTCTTTATTATGCTCTTTAAGGAGGTCTCGTCCAACAAGCATATTAAATACCTGGTCGTTTCCACCAATTTCCCCATCTACCATAAGCTGAACACTGTCTTCCCCTTGCATGAGTGGATACATAAACTCATGAACATAAATTGGCTTCCCTTCGTCCATTCTCTTTTTAAACATATCGCGTTCAAGCATTTGCTGAACAGTAACCTTTGAAGCAAGGCTAAGTACGTCTGCGAATTTCATTTTTCCGAGCCAATCACTATTGAGTTTAAACTCTGCGGCATTTTCGCCATCGAAAGATAACAACTTGGAGGCTTGCTGCTTGTACTGTTTTAAGTTTTCAGCAATCTGATCAGGAGTAAGCACCACTCGTGCCGCCATCTTATCTGTGGGATCACCAATCTGCGCTGTGAAATCTCCCACTAATAAAATTATCTTGTGTCCTAATTTCTGCAACTGCGCAAGTTTTCGAATAGGAATACTGTGACCGATATGCAACGTCGGACCCGTTGGATCAATTCCAAGATATACCGTAAGTTGCTCGCCTGAAACAAGTCGACTTTGTACAAAGTCGCGACTTGGCAACACTGTTTCCACACCCCTATAAAGAAATTCTCTTATTTTTTCTGCGTCTGTAATAATTGTCATATTTTTACTTAAAATATTCTAATAAATTCTCAATTTGTTTCTCCAGTGTCGGCAAATAGTTTTCGTAAATGTCATAGATAAGAAATGTATCTACTCCCATATAATCATGGATCAGCTTGTCTCGAGTTCCCGTAATGAGTCTCCAAGGAATCTCTGGATTATCTCTTTTCATTTTCTCTGAAATCCGCTTCGCGGCTTCGCCAATGATTTCAAGTTCTCTGATTACAGCAGACTGCAGCATTTCATTACTTGAAAACATTTCTAAGGTGATACTCATGCAAAAGCGATTTATCTTCTGAATAGAAAGAAGAATATGTTCTAAATATAGCTTATCGTTGTCCATAAACCGTTTGCGCTTCTTTTACGACATCGTTTTTAATAAATGGAGAAAGCGAAGCTTCTGTCACTACGTCAAACTTTTTCCCTGAAATCTTCTCGAGCTCTTGCTCAAGTCTTACAAGATCGAAATAAGAGAAGGGTTTTTTATAATTAATAAGGAGGTCGATATCACTTGTTTCTTGATGAGTATTCTTTGCGTAAGAACCAAAAACACCCGCATATGTGATGGAATATTTAGAAATAACGGGCTCTATTATTTTTTTTACTTGATCAATGGTCATACTCGTACTCTAGCATAAAACCCCTATTTCTTGTAGAGTATCTTATATGCCACTTCAAAAACACAAGCATCTTTTCAATAAACACCGAGAACTTGCGCAAAAGCACACAAAAACGACCTGGGACTGGATAAAGCACCATGCAACCCTTATTTTCTGGGCTGGACTAACCATAGGAACTATCTTAATTGGTATCTTTATTATTTGGATTGCAACCCTCCAAGTGCCAACTATTACGACGTTCGCAGATCGAAAAATTTCAAGCTCTACGAAAATTTATGACCGAACTGGGGAAATTATTCTTTACGATGTGCATGATAGTGTAAAGCGAACCGTAGTTACTGGAGACGCTATCGCACTTAATGCAAAAAACGCGATCATTGCGATCGAAGATAAAGATTTTTACCAGCATCATGGTATTAAAATAAGCTCTATTATCCGAGGAGCTCTTTCGCAGGTTATTCCTGTCAGTAAGCAAGGAGGGGGATCAACGATTACTCAACAGCTCATTAAAAACACCATCTTAAACCAACAGAAGAGTTTGTCTCGAAAGATTAAGGAGTGGGTGCTCGCGGTAAAACTTGAACGAGTAATGACCAAAGATCAGATTCTTACTACTTACCTTAACGAAGCGCCTTATGGAGGACAAATTTACGGCATTGAGGAAGCTAGTCACTCATTCTTCAACAAAAAGGCTTCTGACCTCAACCTTGCTGAATCTGCATATCTTGCCGCAATTCCTAACCTTCCTACCTATTATTCTCCTTATGGAAAAAACCGACAAAACTTGAATGCTCGAAAGAATCTCGTACTTAAAAACATGTTGGAACAGGGATATATTACTCAAGAAGAGTATGATACCGCAAAAGCAGAGGAGGTAGTGTTTCGTCCTCGAGAAGAAACCAATGGTAAAGCCTATCACTTCATTGAATATGTTCGATCATATCTTGAAGAAAAATACGGCGCGGACGCCGTTATGTCTGGAGGGCTCCGAGTAAAAACAACTATTGATTGGGATCTTCAGCAGGTAGCTGAAAAAACAATTAAGGAGAACGCGGCAAAAAATGAAAAGGATTACAATGCTTCAAATAGTGCCCTTGTTGCAATTGATCCTAAAACAGGCCAAATCCTTTCGATGGTAGGATCACGAGACTACTTTGATCGAACAATTGACGGATCATTTAACGTTGCAACTGCGGGGCGACAGCCAGGATCATCATTTAAGCCTATTGTGTACGCACGAGCCTTTGAAAAAGGTTTCGAACCAGAAACAGCTGTATTTGATGTTCCGACCCAGTTTGGAACAGGTTCAAATTGTCCTGCGCTTGATTTTAGAGACAAGGATGGGTGTTATTCACCAGGAAACTACGACAATAAGTTCGTAGGGCCTATAAATTTAAGAAATGCGCTTGCTCAGTCACGAAACATTCCTGCAGTAAAAATGTTGTGGTTGGTAGGATTAAACGACGCACTTTCTACAGCTAAAAAATTAGGACTCACTACCCTCGATCGTACCGGTGACCGATACGGACTCACATTAGTGCTCGGAGGTGGTGAAGTAAGCCTCCTTGATATGACCTCTGTATACAGTGTATTTGCAAATGATGGGGTGCGAAACCAAGCTACGGGAATTCTCGAAGTTGCTGATGCAAATGGAACCATTCTTGAGCAATATACTCCTAAACCGGAAACCGTTATAGACTTTAATGCTGTTAGAAAGCTTTCAAGTATTCTCTCTGATAATGCGGCACGAACTCCTTTGTTTGGTGCAAACTCATTCTTTTACTTTGGTGGACGACCAGTTGCAGGAAAGACGGGAACCACAAACGATAACAAGGACGCGTGGGTCTTCGGATATACTCCAAGTATCGCAGTGGGAGTATGGACCGGAAACAATGATAATAAGCCAATGAAAAAAGGTTCCGCAATTTCAGGACCTGCATGGCGAGCATTTATGGATGCAGCATTAGCAAAACTTCCTAACGAGTCGTTCCCTGCGCCTGACGCGGATCCTAATTACTATTCAGGAGCTCCTGTGCTTCGAGGTGGCTGGTCAGGAGGAGAATCATACTTTGTTGATACCATTTCTGGAAAACTTGCAACCGATCTTACACCACGAGAAACAAGAAAAGAAGTGGTGCTTCCAAACGTTCACGATATCCTTTATTGGATTAATCCAAGTAATGTAAAAGGTCCAAGTCCGTCTAATCCTTCTGATAATTCACAATTTGCGCATTGGGAAGCTTCAGTTCAACGTTGGATCTCAAATAACCCAGGTATTATTCCTCCTTATACCGCAGCACCGTCAGGATATGATGATGTACATACAGTTGTAAATAAACCAGTAATTACACTTCTTTCTCCTGAACCAGATGTAACTCTTCCAAGAGGAACTCCAGTAACCCTTCAGGTTGATGTTTCACTTCATTACACACTGAAGTCGCTCGAGTACTTCTTAAATGGAGAATATATTGGTAACAGCACCACTAATACCTTCACTTTTGTTCCAGAAGATGTGAATGCTCTCAGTGGATCTAACACCCTTCGTATTGTCGCGACTGATACAGCGTATAATAAGGGAGAGTTGGAGACAGTGATTAAGATACAGTAACCTCCTCACCCGGCCTTCGACAAGCTCAGGCCACCCTCTCCACTATCGTGGAGAGGGTGCTCACTCGAAACTGTATGCAAATAAAAGCCAGCAATTGCTGGCTTTTATACTTAAAAATATTTTGGAATTATTGGATTCTTGTAATAGAAATCTCCGAATTAATCTCCTTAATCCTTGCTAAAATTTTGGCTTGTTTCATGCCTATTTCAGAGCGAAGAGCTGATGACCCTGTTATGTATACAGACGAGCCAGAAATGGCAATTTTGGACCTCTCAAGCGATATCTTGAGCACATCCTGAACTGCTTCAATCACTGCATTCCTTACTTTTGTTTCTCTCGGCATCAATTGCTCGAATTTCTTGAGATATTTTTTAATATCGAGTTCCATAAGATATAGCTTAGCATGATTCTAATTCCCCTCTCTACGCAAAAAAACACTTAAAAACCTAGAGTGTTTTTTATTTGCCAGAATATGACTCTTTTTCTTCATTAAGCCTTTTAGCTTCTTGCTCCAAAACATCCAAAAGTAATGCGAGTGACCCGCCGTAATTTTGCTCGAATTCTCCGGATTGTATTCTCTTTTGAAGTTCCTGAGCCTCACGGACATCTTCCTTCCTTTTGGGGTCTTCTGCCAATCTCGGAGCCTGCATTACCCATTGAGCATTTTTCATTAAATTTTCCTTTGAAACAGAAAACATTTTTGTTTTAACGGAACCACTATTTATATTTGTTGAATTACTCTGTTGCTTAGTTACTTTTTCAGCGAGAGCAAGGGCTTCTTTTATTGAAATAGGTCTTTCGATAAATACATCCCCTTCTTTACCAATGTTCAGTGTTTTATAAATATATCCATCTAGTAGAATACTTTTTTGTCGCTTCACATTATCCTCAATATTTGCCTCCGTAATCTTTTCATATTGAGCATCCTGCTTGGGTATTAGTTTTTCTTTGAGCTCATCGATCTTAGCTACTTCTTGAGAAGAAATATTAACATTTCCATATAATTCCTTTTGGATTTTATCGCGGAGAAGTTGCAGCTTATAGGCCTCTTTCGCCCAATTTATTAATTCTTCAGATGAATCACTTCCATCCTTCCACATATTGTAGGCAATGGTAGATTCTGAAGTAACTTGTGTTTCTGTTATAGCATCAATCATTTCAAGCTGTTTCTTGGGTGATAATTCCTTAAAATTATTGAATAGCTTGGGAAAATCCTTTGGAAGATTAATATTGTTTAAATCAGTTTTTACTAGTTCTGGGAATGCTTTTTCACAGCTTTTCATAAATAAGTCTTTTGACTTAAAATAATTTTCTTCGTTCTGAGGTAATAATTCTCCTTTGTTTGAAAAGGGATTATTATTGGCCATATTTCCAGCCAGATAAAGGATGGCCATTGCAACCTCGTCTGGCTGTGCTTTGTTTTTTTCTCTGGACAATTCTTGAAGTGCTCTTTTATTATTTTCGAAATAATCAACCACTTCGTAATCCTCTTCAGACGGAGTTCCTAAACTATACTGATTAATAAGCGAGCTGTAAAAATTACTTACCTCTGAAAAATAAGGGGAAGTACGAATTATTGGTGGCTGCTCGTTTGAATTATTTAAAGGATTGTCTGGGCCTTTTTCATTTTTAATTTCTTTGTTTTCCTTCATAATTTTTAAATTAGCGATTTCTCGGCATTACCAGGTAGGTAAACGAACTATCTCCAATTCCTTTAATAAGCATTGGCTTATTCGTATCATTAAACGAAAGACTTACTGAATCTGTTCCAATAGATTGGAAGGCGTCGCTAATATATCGATGACTGAGGCTAATTTCTATAGGCTCACCAGATAAAGCTGCTTCAAGGCTTACAATTCCTTCACCAGTATCATTATTTCGAGAAGTAATCACACATGATTTCTCTGAAGGATTCACTGCTAGATCAATAATATTAAACTTATCAGAGAATACTAAGATTGATTTAAAAACATTTTGAAGATCTGACTTAAGAACCACTACCTCTGTCTTTGATTCTTTTGGCATAATCTGCCGATAGTTAGGATACGTTCCTCCTGTAAGGCGGGAAGTAATAAAAAGACTGTTATTACTGAATGAAATCTGATTTTCTGCAATAGAAACATGAATATCTCCTTCATATTCACCCAAAATACGCGTAATTTCTCCCACATTCTTTACAGGAATAAGGATTTCTGGAAACTGTCCTAGGTTTTTCACTTGCACCTTCTTTTCTGCAAGTCGAAATGCATCCGTCGCTACGAAATTAAGACTTTCTCCTTCTGCATAAAGGTAAATACTTGCAATTTCAGGCTTAATATCAGAAGTAGCCGCAGCATAAGCCACCGACTTAATACCGGAAATAAACTGAGTAATAGGGATTTCAAACGTATCAATAGCCGTAATATGAGGAATAGTAGGAAAATCCTCACTATTCATAGCTTTTATCGTCATTTTAGCACCTTTTGTCTGAATAATAAGGTTTTCATTAACTGTTTCTAGTAATACCGGCATGTCACCCTGTAATCCAGAACAAATCTGTGAAAGAAGAGTAGCAGGCACTGCAACAGCTCCATGTTCTACTACTTTTGCTGGAATTTTAATCTCAGCCCCAATATTTAAGTTAGTAGCTCGCAAAACAAGCCCTCCTTCTTCTGTTTGAATGAGGATTGATCCAAGGATCGGCAAGGTTAGATTTTTCCCTGACACCTTTTCGATTTGAGATACTCCTTTTTTAAGTTTATCAAGAAGACATTCAATTTTCATACACTGACTCTATCATAGTTATAGTTATTTTTCTATCAAAACAATCATTACTATTAGTGGTGTGGATAATGGGGATATCTTGTATAAGGTTTAATTATAAGGTTATTTATTTGTACTTTAATAAAAAATCATGTGTATAACCAAGTAAAACATTGGGGGAATAATTTACTTATAAAGAAAAGTAAGTCTTATAAACAAAGTAACCAAGGTTTGTTCAGTAGTTTTTCAAATTAAACTAACGTGTTATACACATAAAAAAACAGGGATATCCCCAGTTTTTTATTAACCACTTATTACATTGATAGCATTGCTCGAAGCTGTTCAATTTCCTGTGCGAGATTAGTATCTGTTTCAAGTTCATGCTTTACCTTGTCACATGAATGAATCACAGTGGTGTGGTCTCGTCCTCCCAACTTTCTCCCAATTAAAGGAAATGAAATATTGAAATCTTCTCGTAAGAGGAACATAGAAACTTGTCGTGCGTGCACAATCTCCTTTCGACGAGTCTTTTCATAAATAAGGGAGTCTTCAAGGTTATAGAAATGAGCAATGGTTTTAATAATATCCTCAATAGAAACATTTTTCTTGGGCTTAATATTGTTTTTAATGAGTGATTTTACTTCTGGAAGTGTTAAGTCTCGCTTCTTTGCCTGAACCTGCATAAGGAGGGTATTGAAGATTCCTTCAAGTTCTCGGATGTTTCCTTCTACATGAGCAGCAATAAAGTCAAAAACTTCATGAGAAATAGTTACATTGTGTTCTCGCGACTTAGCTTGGAGAATAGCAATGCGTGATTCATATTCTGGCTTGGAAATATCAATAATCATTCCCTGAGAAAGCCTTGATTTTAAACGGTCTTCTAGTCCTACGATATAGTTCGGGTGTTTATCAGAAGAGAAAATAACCTGTCGATTCTTATCAAAGAAGATATTAAATAAGTGGAATAGTTCTTCCTGAGTTTTATCTCGTCCTGAGAGGAACTGAATATCATCCATGATGAATACATCGTACGTTCGATATTTTTCTTTAAGTGAGGCAATCTTTCCTGATTGCATAGCACCTACAACATCGTTGGTGAATTTTTCAGAGTTGGTGTAAAGAATTGAAATATGAGGATTTTTTTCCTTAAGGGCGTTCCCTACTGCTTGAATAAGGTGGGTTTTTCCAAGTCCGGTTGCTCCATAAATAAACAATGGATTGTAAGTTCCTGGTGCTCGAAGGGTTGCCTGCGCTGCTGAATAAGCCACCTCATTAAAGGGTCCAATAATGAAATTATCGAAAGTGTATTTAGGATTAAGGTTATCTCTTCGGTTTGTTGCAACTTCTAGGGGAAGTTCTTTTACTTGAATAGCTGCTGGCGCAACGGGTTTTTTGTCCACCTTTGGAGCGGTGTTTGTCTTAGAAATAATATACTCAATACTTCGAGCATGTTCGTAGTGAGTACGAAGCGACTTAAGGATTTCCTTATGAAATTTTGTAGAAAGCCATTCTCGGTAGAATTCATTGGGAACTCCTACGTAAAAAATACCGTCGTCGATTCGAAGACCATAGGTGTTTTTAAACCATGTTGTAAAATTTGCTCGAGAAACGATTAACTCAAGATCGGTAAGCACTTGATTCCAAATTGTCTGCGCATCGTTTGGCATGATGTGGATAAGTATACTCCCCTCTTGGTTTTGGTGCAAATATAAGGAGTGGTGTGGTTTTAAAAATAAAACAAGAGAGTAAAAATTAGAAAAAAGAAAAATTTCTTAGCATTTATTATC
>CAZVLM010000001.1:6858-78096 GCA_964628065.1 uncultured Candidatus Saccharibacteria bacterium | reverse complement strand
CTATTGGCATGCCGATGCTCGTAATTATTCTTTCGTTTGTTGCATGCTTCGAACTTTTCGGCATCATTGGACTGTTGATCGCCGTCCCAATCGCGGTACTCCTCCTCGAACTCATCTACGACTACGATAAATTCGTGAAAATCAAAAAGCAGCCTCAATAGGGGCTTTTTGCTTGGCTTGAAATATGGTAAGCTTGCCTGGAAATAAAATTTAGATAATGAATAAAATAATAAGAAATAAGTTCGGAGTGGCTGTCAACAAGACAGAACTTGTAGTGCCACATGATTACGTTCATGAATTTCAAATGGAAAGATTCAACAGAGAGCATGTTGCGGAGTTTGGTGAAAGTTATGAAGTTACTGATGATCGCTCAAAAAATACGAGCGTAAAGATTATTCCAGGAAGACATTATATTATTGATTTTTACCCCGTGCTTGAAATAGCAACATTCCCTCAGGGCATCGAATTTCTTCAGGAAAAAGGCGCACTGTTCACAGGGCCACAAGGCTTATCACTTGCTTGGGAACATAAGAAAGAATGCTTCCCGGAAGGACAGGTAATTGAGTTGGATATCTTTGAAAACTGCTATCGGAATGAGTATGGAGGTCATGCGGCATTATTGGGGAATTATCGACCCTATTCAAAAGTATTTCGCTATGGATTATGCACGGCAATTTTTAAAGGTGATTTCCTTATTGCGTTTACTGAAAAAAAGTAGGACAACAATTTAAAAAGCAGGCATAGGCTTGCTTTTTTGCTGGGTGAGTGGTATAGAAATAGGGATACATTTACCTCATAAACTAAATAGATAAGCTATGGAACAAGTAAAGATGGATTTTACGGAATTAGTAAAAATTTTAAAGGAGGGCATGCCTGCGCAGATGAAGCGGTTCGATTCAACCCATGTAACGATAAGCTGGGAGGCGCCCACGCCGATTGTTGAGATAAGGAATCTTCATGTATCCAGTAATGGAGTTGCAATGGCAATAGACTCAAATAATGTTTTGCCTGCTGGCTGCGAACTGCGCATCGCGAACTGCCGATTTGAGGGAGACCTTTCACTATTTGTATTATTTGAAGCGGTGCGTATTAAGTCTTGCGTATTTGATAGTAAGCTCAAGTTAGTATTCAAAGAAAACAGCCGGCAAATTTTGGAAATAAAACACTCAAAAATAGGAGCGCTCCGTTTCTATTCTGATACTTTTCTTTCCAAATGCGACTTAGATGATGTACAGTTTGATTCTCTGGAAATGAATGAAGTTTCTGCCGCTAAAAATGCTGATTTTATTTTAACTAATATAACCGCCAACGTATTGAATCTTGCTTTTAAAAATCCGCCGCGTACTATTGGTTGCGACTGGGATATGAAGGAGCAGATTCACTATGCTGCGCCGACCGTTCCGCTGGTAATGAACAAAACAAATAATCCTTAGATAAGTTCTTCTTGCCCCTAATTAAAGCCCTTTGCATTGTATGCAAAGGGCTTTTTCTTGACTAGGTTAACTCATTTTGATAAGATTATTTTATCCCCCATATCTCTTCGGCGATATGGCGCGAAAGCCCTGCAAGGGGCTTTTTGCATGGATCGTTCCCTAAATCTAAATAAAAAATAAAGAGGTAGTTTTTGAATTGCAGGAAAGACTTGCTAAAGTCATCAGGATGAGAGTTTCAGTTTACATCGACGGATTCAATTTATATTATGGATCGCTCAAGGATAAGCCTGGGCGATGGCTTAATCTATATGAATTTTCAAAGAAGTTGTTGCCGAAAGAAGAGTATGAACCAATAGTAAAATATTTTTCAGCGCCACTTACAGGAAGAAAAGGGAAGCCAAATGATGCATATAAGCGGTTAAGACAACAAACATATTTACGAGCATTGGCCACATTGCCCAGCGTTTCTGTAAAACTAGGATTTTTCTTAATGCATAAAGTTTTCATGCGAATGGTCGGTACACAAGAAATAGTAAAAGTATGGAAAAGCGAAGAAAAAGGGACCGATGTTAATATTGCATCAGCTATCATAGATGATGGGCACAAGGATTTATATGATGTTGCAATAGTTATTTCAAATGATAGCGATTTAGTTGAACCTATTCGTATTGTAAAAGAAGATTTAAGGAAGAAGGTTATAATTATGAATCCTTTCAAGAAAAACGCATTTGAGCTAGAAAAAATAGCATCAGAACATAGGTCTATCCGCACATGGATGATTGAACAAAGTCAGCTGGCTGATACCATAGAAGACGAAAATGGGCTTATTACTAAACCGCCGGAATGGTAGACTTTTCTTGAAAAAAAGCCCTTTTTCCTGTAGTCTGTCGGTATGTCAAAAAAACCTTTTTATATCACTACCACACTTCCATACGTAAACGCTCCGCTTCACATGGGTCACGCCTTGGAGTTTGTTCGTGCCGATATTATTGCCCGGACAAAAATGCTTTCGGGATACGATGTATTCTTTAATACAGGAACAGACGAGCATGGAGTAAAAATATTCCAGACAGCCGAAGCTAACGGCCTTTCGACGCAGGAATTTGTAGATCAGGGATTCGTTACGTTTAAGGATCAATTGCAGCAGTTTGGCGTAACCGAGCATATTCATTTTGTGAGAACAACCGATAAGCATCATGAAAAAGCAGCTCAAGCTTTTTGGAAACTTGTTTCAGATAACGGGTATATTTATAAGGCCAACTACCAAACAAAATATTGTGTAGGGTGTGAAGATGCTAAGACAGACTCCGACCTTGTGAACGGGGAGTGTCCGCTTCATCCAGGAAAAGAGATCCAATATATTGACGAAGAAAATTACTTCTTCCAGTATTCTGCGTTTACAGAAAAACTCCTAGCTTTTTATGAAGCTCATCCTCATTTTGTCATTCCTGATTCACGATTCAATGAAATAAAAGAATTCGTAAAAAGAGGCCTTGAGGACTTTTCGATTTCACGAACTAAAGAAAAAATGCCGTGGGGAATTCCTGTGCCTGGAGATGATTCACAGGTAATGTATGTTTGGTTTGATGCGTTGGTAAACTATATCTCGACAATTGGCTGGCCTGATCAAGAAGCCGATTTTACAAAATACTGGACACTTGGTACGCCAACGCAGTACTGTGGAAAGGATAATAACCGATTCCAATCAGCAATGTGGCAAGCAATGCTCATGGCGGCTAATTTGCCGAATTCCGAGCAGATTGTCATCAACGGATTTATTACCGGCGCGGGTGGCATTCGCATGTCTAAAACAGTAGGAAATGTCATTGATCCTCGAGACATTGTTGCAGAATTCGGAACGGACGCGCTCCGGCTATTCATGGCGAAAGAAATTTCTCCATTCGAAGATTCTCCGTTTACGCGTGAGCGGTTTTTGGAAGCATACAATGCACACCTTGCTAACGGACTTGGAAACCTTGTTTCACGAACGATGAACATGGTGGTGACATATGATGTAGATATTTCTACGGTCACATTCCCAGAGTTTTCTGAAATTAAGCACCCAGCTTATGACACCTTTGAAATAAATAGGGCAGTGGATTCTATTTGGGACGAAATCAAAAACCTTGATCAATACATCGCAGAAAATGTACCGTTTAAGAAAGTAAAAGTAGACGCTCCTGCGGCGCATGTCGACTTGCTCCACGTAACTCAAGGCCTCGCACGCATTGCAGTACTCCTACAGCCGATTATGCCAGCAACCGCAGAATCAATCGCTAAACTTATCAAAGCTAAAGAAAAGCCAGAAGCACCGCTTTTCTTGAGAAAGGAATAGTATGAGTAACATCCACACATTTCTCGAAGAGCTGAAAGCATTACAATTCCCGATAGGGGAATATGTGATTGTTTCGTCGGGTCCGATGGCGATCAGAGGAATCCGAGAATGCTCGGATATTGATTTAATAGTTTCTGACAAATTATTTGAGGAGTTATCTCAGAAGTATCCTGTAATAAAAGGGACACATGTTTCAAAGATAGATATCGGTAATATTTCTTGCATGCATCGAACAGATAATCCTGATGATCTGTATCCAACAAAGAAGCAAATAGCAGAAGCTGAAATGATCGAAGGATTTCCATTTCAGAGCTTGGAAACATGTCTCTATTTTAAGGAAAATAGCGATAGAGAGAAGGATAAGAATGATGTAAAACTTATAAAGGAGTATTTAAGTAATCAATAATATAATCACATGCGACGTAATATTCTCTCTAAAGAACAAGAAGATGTTTTAAAATACGGAAGCAATGAATGGCCGTTCACAGGAAAGTATGACAATTTTTATGAGAAGGGTGTGTATGTTTGTGGTTGGTGTAACGCGCCCTTGTATCGTTCAGAAAATAAATTTGATGCTGGTTGTGGGTGGCCCGCATTTGACGATGAAATCACAGGCGCAGTAACGAGACACGCAGAATTAGATGGGCGTACCGAAATCAGATGTGCGCATTGTGGAGGGCATCTAGGTCACGTATTTGAAGGGGAGGGCTTTACTGAAAAAGAGGTTCGACATTGCGTCGCGTCACTTGCTTTAAATTTTATTCCCGCAGGTCAGCCGTTGCCGCCTGTGGCAGATGAATAAGAGTTTACTTTTTAAATGAGTTGGCTATACTAGTACAAACTCAGGGCTGTAACTTACCGCAAGTCGAGCCCACCACCGTTCATCGCTCCAAAAGACCGAAAATTATCACGTATCTTAGGCTTAAGGAGAGGCCAAAGATACGTGATTTTTTATGTTACAATTCTCCTATGACTATCAAGTATTTCGATATTCACTCCCACCTAAACCTCTCACCACTTTCTGAAAATAAGGAGGCTATTGTGGCTAAAATGAAAGATTTGGGTGTGGCGACGATCACGGTTGGAACAGGGCTTGAGACCTCCAAAACAGCGGTTGAGATCGCTGAGGCGTATCCTGACACCTGCTGGGCAACAGTGGGAATCCATCCATGCTATTGCAGTAACCCTCTCCACGATAGTGGAGAGGGTGGTTCGCGCAGCGAACCGGGTGAGGATGGTGGCTGGAGTGAACTAGAAAAACTTGCCCTCAATCCTAAAGTAGTCGCCATTGGCGAAACCGGACTCGACTATTTTCATGAAGACACTCCCGAATCTCGAAAGATTCAAGAAGATATTTTTAAGAAGCATATTACCCTCGCAAAGAAAGTAAACAAGCCACTGATGCTTCATGTGCGCGCATCGAAGGGGAGTGATAATGCGTATTATGATGCATTAAAAATTCTTGAAAACTCCTCCGCCTCGCAGAGCCTCGGCACCTCCTCTTGGCAAGAGGAGGATTCCGCACCACTGCGTGCCAATTTCCATTTCTTCTCAGGATCAAAAGAATGTATGGAAGCAATTGTTTCCGCAGGTTTTACTGTTTCCGTTGATGGACCGATTACTTTTTCACGAGATTATGACGAAATGATAAAGGCAGTACCACTTGAATCACTCATGATAGAAACAGATGCGCCATTTGCAGCGCCTGCACCGTATCGAGGAAAACCGTGCGAGCCATGGATGGTGATAGAAGTTGCGAAGAAGGTTGCGGAACTTAAAAATATGGATGAGGAAGATGTGCGCCAGCAACTCCTTAAAAATACACAAAAATTCTTTAATCTAAGTGTTTAAGTTGATAATTTGACTTATAGAGTTTCTTATTTTATATTAACTTATGAAATAAAAAATAAAAAAACATGGATAGAAAAAAGATTGGTAAGTACTTGGAAAGACTTGCATTAGAAATGGAGAAATCCATAGAAGATAGCTATTATTGGGCGAACGTTCTTTTGGATGAAGTAATAGAAAATATTCTTTTATGTAAATTTCCAAATAGTGGCAAAATAAACAATATGACAATCCTGGCACTTGAAGACGGTTGTCTTCTCTTCTTGCAAAAGAAACTTGACCAGTTGTGTGACATGGATTCCGAAGAATTTATCGATCTTTCAGAAGAGTCAAAGAACTGCTTCAAATTAATACGCGATGCACTTCTCCTTGCGATTAAAGAGTCTGAAAAAGACGAAGATTTTAAGCTTGTAATGAACGCTTTCACTCAATATTTAGATAATATAGATTGTAGCCCAGATGAGTTTAGAATGACTAAGATAATGATCGAAAGAACTAAAACGTGCCTTATTACACATTTTGAAAACGACAAATGGCGTCCGTGATAATATCCGCTCCAAAAGAGCGGATATTTTTGTAATAGAATCGAAAGAAGTACGAGTAATGAAGAGTCTGGACTTTTAAGGCCTGTCGTGCTATAGTTGCCCCGTTAAGCAAGGCTTAAAAGCCTTGTTTTATTATCAAATTAATCCAAGTTTTTAACTATAAACATGGCAAAAAAGGCAACAACAATAGCTTCTACCGAAACGCTGGAGCCCCGCATTTATGAAGTGGGCTACCTAATGTCACCAAGCGTGCGGGATGAAGACCTTGCATCTCGTGTAGACGAGATGAAGGAATCTCTTACAAAACTAGGCGCAACTTTCATTTCTGAAGGAGCACCTGAATTCATCGACCTCGCGTACGAAATGTCACGAGTGATCGAAAACAAGCGAACACGATTCAACCAGGGATACTTCGGATGGGTTAAGTTCGAAATTAATCCTGCTCAGATGACCGCTCTTAAGGAATTCCTTGATAGTAATGTACTTATCATCCGATACCTTTTGATCAGCGCTGTTCGGGAAAACACCATTATTGGCAAAAAGTCACTTGGAAAAATCCTTAAGGGAGAACGCCAGGAGTATGACAAGGAAGCAATGGGAGAAGTTTCTGTAGCTCCAGAAGCTGAACCAGAAATTCCGGTCGAAAAACTCGATGAAGTTCTTGATGAAGAAATCAAGGAATTGGTAAAGGAAGCTTAAGGATCCTAAAGATTCCCTAAAGCCCTTATCAATAAACAATCAATAAAAACAAAGCGGAATAGTTTACGGGGATTGAACGTATGCTATACTCGGCTTATAACCGTCGAGGTTAACAGCCTAAACTTAAAGCAGTATATGTATATCAACAAAGCAATCATCTATGGAAATCTGACTCGCGATCCCGAATTGAAGGCCCTTCCGTCAGGAAGCAAAGTCTGTAACTTCGCGATCGCTACCAACCGAAGCTGGAAAGACCAGTCAGGGAAGAAGCAAGAGTCTACCGACTACCACAATGTCGTTTTCTTCGGAAAACAGGCAGAAACCATTGCCCAGTGGATGCACAAAGGAAATGGTTTGATGGTAGAAGGGCGTATTTCAACCCGATCATGGGACGGTCCAGATGGAAAGAAAAATTACCGCACAGAAATTGTCGGTGAGAATTTCCAGTTCGGTCCTAAGGGCGGGTCTAGTGCCCAGTCTGGTGCTTCAGAGCAGTCTTCACAGGCTCCTGAAGTAGACACGATTGAGTATCCTACAGAAGAGCTAAACCCAAATGACATTCCGTTTTAATTAAAATTATGTCTACACAGCAGTGTTACTTCAAGTCAAACAATATCAAGCACATTGACTACAAGGATATCGAAATTCTTCGAAAGTTCCTTACGCCAAATGGCAAGATCATGGCTTCAAAACGAACAGGTGTTTGCAAAAAGAACCAGCGAAAGCTTTCTACAGCGATCAAGTATGCTCGATTCATGGGATTACTTCCATTTATCGAAGCATAGTCACCATTAAAAAATCCCCAAGAGGGGATTTTTTAATTCATTAGTTAATGATGAATGTAGCACTTGTTCCACTTGAGGCTCCTGCTCCTTGTCCAGCAAACCTGATAATGTAATTACCTGGCTTGATGTTAAGGGGAACAGTCCAGTGAAGCTCGAGACCTGCTGAAGCGTCCTGGCATGACTTGCCGATAGAGCTTGATGTAGCGTTGGTTGCGCTTAATGCATAACTTACGTCATAACATTCTGCGGCACCGCTCCACTTGATGTCGTATGCTTTACCTCGGGTAAGGATAGAGCTTTTTGTAGGAAATGCTACGACAATAGACTGGTTGGTAACCGTCGCATCCATTACTTTAGGGTTAACTTTAGAGTCGGGAACCGTATTCGTTGAAGGAGTTGTGGTCGTTGTCTGTGTAGTTGTGGTAGATGCAGGAGTTACAATAACTTCTGGTTTTTTACTTGCGCGTACGGATAAAATGATAATTATAACAATAACGAGAGCTGCGATAATAATCCCAGGGACAAGATACTTGTTGTTTGTTTCCATAAAATAGTTTAGAGTAATTGGTTAGTAAACTGAACAGTGTGTCCATTATAAGTATACTCCTGTTTAGAGAATAAAGTAATGATAAATTAAGTCATTTGACAGAGATCTTCATTTTGATACAATTAATTCACCATAGGTAGCCTTGCAAAAGGCATGCCAGCCGAGAAAGCCCAAGTAATAACTCTTGGGTTTTCGTCTGGCGGGATTTAATCAAGTGTCCAGCGGACTTTGTCCTTAATCAGCCTGAGATCTTCTTCAGAAGCGGTACTCATTTCTCGCACGAGTCTTTTTATGCTGAGTGTGCGAATTTGCGAAGTAATGGCATATACGGTTTTCTGATTTAACTTAAATCTTAAGAAGAATGGATGAGACTGTTTCGATGTACTCAAGGGAATACAGAGACATGTATCGTTGCTAAAAACTTTAATAATTAAAACAGGGCGCTCGAAGCTAGCTTGCTTGCCATCTTGTTCATGTCCAATATTAAGGCCAAGGAGACACCACCAAACCATTCCAGGTTTGCAAATGATGTTGCGTTCCGAAGTCTGAATTTTTTCCTTAAGTAAGCTCCAGCGCGCGAAATCCTTATTGTTAAGGACTGCTTGGTATCTTTCTATGAATCTCGATAGTGGTTCATATCTCATGTAGAAAGGATAGCAATCGCTCATCAAGAACTGATCAGGAGAAAATAAAGATAAAATAAAAGACCGCCTCTTTCGATGCGGTCTTTTAACTCATTAGTTCTTCTCAGCTCGCCCTACATATTCACCTGTCTCGGTGTTAATGCGTACGATGTCGCCTTCGTTGATGAAGAGGGGAACCGTGACTTCTGCGCCAGTCTCCAATTTAACGATCTTAGAGGCACCTGAAGAGGTGTTTCCTTTAACTGCGGGAGCCGCTTCCTTAACCTTAAGGTCCATTTTAACAGGAAGATCCACGCCGATAATCTGCTCTTCATCATCTTCGTTGGTCCAAACAATGGCATTATAAACATCGTTTGGCTTCATCCACTGCTTCTTATCTCCGATAAGTTCTCCAGCAATAGTAAATCGCTCGGCAGGAGTTCCATCTGGGTGAAACCAGAATTCACCCTTAGCTTCATAGATAAATTTTACCAACTTCTTGCCAATGTCGGCCTCGTCGATTTTATCTGAAACCTGGAATGAATGCTCAACAACACGTCCTGAAAGGAGGTTTTTAAGCTTGGTTGCATTTACCGGTTTTCGTTGCTGCTTTCGGAATACATGGGATGCGAGCACTTCGTAAGGTTCTCCATCGTGCATGATGATCTTTCGGACAGTAGCTTCGTTGTATGAAATAATTGCCATAGGAAAATAGGGGATAATGTTATCTATTAGTGGGTAGAGAGTAGCATTTTTAGGCTAAAAATCAAGCCAAAGAGGTTTAAAAGCAGCCTATTGCTCGTCAATATAAGGTTGATCAGGTTCCTCGGTCACACTCAACAGTCCGTCTGCAACTGCTTTATCGAGGGTCTCCTGGAGCTTGGATGGCTTTGTAATAGGAAGCCTGTCGAGCATGGCTGAAATACCGCCTGGAATAGGAGGTGCTTCTCGGGTACCCTGTGCAGGAGCCGGCTGACCCTTAGTTTCGTTTTTATTGTTAAAAAATTTGTCCATAATTATTCTTCAGGAGCTTCGTCAGGCTCTTCTTTTCCCGCAAAGGCAAGTCCGCCAGATTTCATGACTTCAAGAATCTCCTTAAGTAGTTTAGCTCGAACCTCTTTGTTTGCGGAATCTTTCAAGAAAGTTCGTGCAGCATCATAACCTCGACCAAGAGAGATTTTTTCCTTCTTTCCGGCTTTGTCAGTCGTTGTGTAGCTGTAAGATGCACCTGATTTTTCAATTAATTCAAATTTTTCTCCAAGCGCAAGAAGTTCTCCTTCAGCAGAAATACCTTCGTTATACATAATATCAAATTCAGTTTGCTTGAAAGGGGAGGCAACCTTGTTTTTCACCACCTTTACTCGAGTTCGAGAACCTACTACGTCTTCACCTTTCTTGATTTTGGCAATACTTCGAATATCCAATCGAACAGACGTGTAGAACTTAAGGGCTTTTCCTCCTGGAGTTGTTTCAGGATTTCCAAACATAACACCGATCTGCATTCGGATCTGGTTGATGAAGATAACAATAGTTTTAGACTTTGCAACGATTGCGGTAAGTTTTCGAAGCGCCTGTGACATTAATCGAGCCTGCTTACCAACATGGTAGGCACCCATGTCTCCTTCAATTTCATCTTTCGGAGTAAGAGCAGCCACGGAGTCAACGACAATAACGTCAATCTTTCCAGACCGAACCAATGTTTCTGTAATTTCAAGAGCTTGCTCTCCAGTATCTGGCTGAGAGATAAGGAGTTCATCAATTTTTACGCCAAGCTTCTTCGCGTATTCAGGGTCCATTGCATGTTCAGCATCGATGAATGCGCAAATACCGCCTTTCTTCTGCGCTTCTGCAATAACATGAAGGGTAAGGGTTGTCTTTCCTGATGATTCAGGACCAAAGATTTCGACGATACGTCCCTGAGGAAGTCCTCCGACACCGAGTGCGAAATCAAGCCCAATAGATCCTGTTGAAATACTGCCGACGTTTACTTTAGCAGTTTCTCCAAGTTTCATAATCGCGCCTTCGCCGAACTTGGTCTGGATCATCTTAATCGTATCTTTTAGGTCGTTCGTATCTTTAGATTCTGGTTTTTTCTTTGCCATAAGGTTGTAGGTAATTTAAGTTGATAACGATCTCATCATACGCGAACGAAGATAAAGAAACCGCTAAGGAATAATAATGAAACAATAAAGGTTAGTTGGTCTTTAAATACGAAGCCATGGTAAAAGTTTGGTTCTTTTCTTCATGAAGAACAACTGAGTAAGTGGTAGCTTTTTTTGTTCCGAATCGATCGGTACCAGAAACCGCAATAATATTGTACCCAGGAGTAAGAATCAGTTTCTCATCAAAAGACCCATCAGGTGAAGTAGGGAGCACGGTTCCATTTACAAGAAGGTCTTTGGTAAAGCGAGCTTTTCCTGAAATACGAATCATTGGCTCATTAAGGGTAGCCCCATCAGAAAGAGTGTCGATGTGAATATCGGGTCCATGGAAGAGAGGGTACATTTTTATGCCGACAAACCCTACAAGGGCGACAGTGAATATGCCCAAGCAGACTTTTTTCGCTAGACGATAGTTTTTTTCTTGTTTGGTGAAATGCATCGACATATATATTATACCTCGCTCTCCTCGTTTAATCTATCAATAACATCGGTTGTGGATAACCCAATTTCAGGAGAAGATCCACCACTAAGTACTTCTCTAGGTTTCGCGCCGTCCGCAGGACCAACCACTCCGCGTTCCTCCAAAAGGTCGATGAGGCGCGCTGCTCGAGAGTAGCCAACCTTCAATTTTCGCTGAATATAGCTGGTTGAAGCTTTGCCGGCCTCAATAACGCAGGCTCGAGCATCTTCATAAAGTTCGTCGTCCTCGTCGCTTTCAAGATTAGCTGAAACAATTGATCGGTCATCATCCAATACTTCGCCCAAGGCGATTTCGTCAGGAAGGGAAACGTTGTGCTTCTTAATAAAGGCAACGACTTTCTTAACTTGGTTTTCATCTACGTTTGCACACTGCATACGTTCAGGCTTAGACATGTCAGCACCTTGATAGAGCATATCTCCCTTACCAAGAAGCGATTCGGCGCCTGGCGCATCCAAAATTGTTCGAGAGTCAATCTGAGAGGCTACTTGAAGTGCTAATCGTGATGGAATATTGGCTTTAATAAGTCCGGTAATAACGTTCACGGATGGTCGCTGGGTTGAAAGGATGAGGTGAATACCCACGGCTCGGGACATTTGGGCAAGTCGGACAATACCGGCTTCCAATTCGCGAGGATATGCCTGCATGATGTCGGCCAACTCTTCAATAAATACTACGATGTAAGGCATTCGCTCCGGCGCCTTGGTATCTGTATCATCGTCATCGCGACTTTTTTTCTTGGTCTTAGCATAGTAGGGGTCTTGGATATTTGCATGATAGGACTGAATGTCTCGGCATGAGCAATTTTCAAGAATGTCATACCGTCGTTCCATTTCCTTCGCGGCCCATTTAAGGGCAAGGATAGCCTTCTTTGATTCTTTAATAACAGGTGTTAGAAGGTGGGGGATATCATTATAAAGAGTAAGTTCTACTCGTTTTGGGTCGATCATAATAACCCGGAGGTCTTCAGGTCCGTTCTTATATAAGAGCGACAGGATTAAGTTGTGCATAGTAACCGACTTTCCTGATCCTGTAGTTCCGGCAATCAAAAGGTGCGGCATTTTTGCTAAGTTTGCAAAGTAAGACTTTCCAGCCACCCCCTTTCCAAGGGCAACCTGAAGACGGTTAGGAGAATTCTGGAATGAGTCTTCATCAAGCAGGGTTCCAAGACCTACATTCTCAAGAGTTCTGTTCGGAATTTCGATACCTACTAATGACTTGCCAGGGATAGGGGCTTCGATTCGAATAGGGTGGGCGGCAAGGGCGAGTGCAAGGTCAGATTTGAGTGCGAGAATTCGGGTCAGCTTAATACCTTCCGCTGGTTTCAAAGCGTAGCGAGTCACGGTTGGCCCGATTGAAACTTCATCCATTTCCACATCAATTCCAAAGTTCAAAAGGGTTCGCTTGATCAAGTTCGCGTTCGCTTTGATGTCTCCAACGGATGGCTTGCCTGATGACTGACCAAGGAGGCTGGTTGGAGGGTATTCATATGTTTCTGAAAATACGGCATTTGCAGTAATGAACTCGTCCTCAACTTTTTCTTTTTTAGCAATCCGAGGTTCTTCGGGTACTTCAGCTTTCACAACCTCACCCGGCGGCTGGCGCCGTCCACCCTCTCCTGCAAGGAGAGGGTCCGCTATTGGAGCTGGTGGTAATTCATTCAAATCTGCTTTTGTGAGTACAAAATCTTCATCAACAAATGACTCTTCTTTTGAAGACTTAGAAAACATATTTTTAAGGAACGCAGGCATTCTTAATTCCTCATCAATAAGTACCAATGTCGAAATAAGTGCAACGGCACCTAATATTGTTGCGCCGGCATAGACATCAAAAATCTTCGTCATAACGGTTCCTATGCCGTACCCAATAACGCCACCGCCTTTAATTCCTGGAGAAATAATTTGGATGAAACCAAGGATGGAAATCATCAAAAGGGAAGAGCTAACATACTCAACCCATGACCACTCGTGAGGCTGGTTCTTAAGAAGGTTTACCGCATAAACGACAAGGAAGATAGGCACTAAGATAACACCAAATCCTACCAAAAATTTAAGCACCGAATGATAGATAAAATGACCGGCAATACCTGCCGCATCAAAGGCTCCGAGGATAATAACTACCGTAATCGCAAGTAAAATGATCGCGATAATAGATCGCTTAATACGAGGATTGCTAGATTCCTCTGGAGCTTTTTCAACAGAATTTTTCTTTTGTTTCAGATCTTTTTTTGCCATTTGTCCTATAAGTATATCAGTAAAAACCCTTATATTCCAACCCTCTCCCGCCCTTCGGGCACCCTCTCCCAAAGGGAGAGGGGCAGACATTTTTATTGGTGCCAACTGAAGTCGAAAGTGTAGCCTTCTCCCAAAGGGAGAAGGTGCCCGAAGGGCGGATGAGGGCATTGCATAAAAGACATTTTAAGTTTATAGTGTCGTTTATAGAACAAAAGGACATTTTTTACGCTCCATATGAATCAAAACGACATTACAAAAGGACATGCGAATAATCAAAACGACATTTCTAATAAATCTCATATTTTATATGGTTTATTCGTTAATCCGTTAGAAAAGACGCTCTTTGTATCCGTTAAAAAGATCGAGAAAATTGTGGCGGCCATTTATCTGGTTACAGACGTGATGGATAAATCATTAGCCCTTACAGAGTCATTGCGGAAAGATTCGCTGGAGTTACTCACAACCGCGTATGGGTTATTAACATCAAAAGAGGGTGTTTCTCGAGGTTCGTTAACACGTGTTTCAATACGACTTGATCAAGTGATATCACTGGTTCATATCGGATCAATTTCACACCACATATCACAAATGAACGCCGATATCATTGTAAACGAATTGACAAAGTTGGTAGATATATTTTCTGACGAAGCATCAAAATTAGCCACGCAAGAACAAGCATTTATCGTTTCATCGGTGCCCATGTCTCAACCATTAATTTCCGGAGATATCATGCGCGACACCGCCTTTGATGAAGTGGTTGCTCGGTATCAATCAAAACGACATCAAAACGACATCAAAACGACATTATTACATCAAAACGACATATCAAAAGATATATCTAAAATTAAAACGACATTTCAAAAAGACACCATAAAATCACCTTTAAAAATAAGTGATAAGCTCGATAGAAAGCAGGAAATTCTAAATGTCATTAAATCGAAAGGAGTTTGTACGTTGGCAGATATCAAGTCGATGGTGACCGATTGCAGTGATAAGACCCTCCAACGAGAAGTGAATACATTAGTTGAAATGAATGTGGTCAGGAAAGAGGGGAACAAGAGATGGACAACCTATCAGATTTCAAAAAACTAGGAGATACTTGACATAAATGTAAAGAATGTTATTAGCAAATGTCCCGTAATGTGCGGGGCATTTGTGCGTCATCTGGTATAGACAAGTAAGTTGCGTGTTTTTATAGGCACGATATACTATCCGAACTCCACACATTTCATAGCGTCAATTCCTGCGACAATATCTCGCGTAAATCCTTTTATGGCTAGGTATTGCAAAGGAATGGTCGATTATGGTATGATGGTCCGGTGCTTGTGGATTTCCGATAGATTTCAATCTGTTGGAAACCAATTCCTTGATAACAAAATAGATAGAAATAAATGAAACTTAGAAGTTTTTTAGCTTTTGTTTATTTTGTTATTAACGGTGTTTCTTTTCGCGTCAGAAAAGAACACATCACAAGAATGTTCCTTCCTGAAAAAAATCTCGATGGTCTACCCTCTCTTTTAGAGAGGGTGCCTCGCGAAGCGGGCGGGTGTGTTCTTGTGATGTGTTCTAACCGACGGGTTAGATACACTTCACAATGTTTCTGTGTTATCGATCAGTATTATGCAAATAATAGTGGTGGGTCTCAAAACATAGAAATATAAAATAGTACACATATGATTCAACACTAATAAGTCGACGTTGAATCGTGTACGACTTCTTTCCCCTTAATAAGGAAGGATGATTAAAATTAATTTTAATTATGATTAAGAAATTTATCGCAGTCGCTGCATTTGCAATCGCTATGGCGGTTACAGTTTCAGCTTCAGCAGCAACATTTGATTTCGGATCGACAACGATCAAGAAGGGATCAATGGGACCATACGCACGAAATGTTCAGGCAGCTTTGAACGCTTGCAACGGTGCAAATCTAGTAGTTGACGGGAACTTCGGTTCTATGTCAGTTGCAGCAGCTAAGGCTTTCCAGACCCTAAAGGGATTGCCAGCTGATGGACTAGTAGGAAACATGACTAAGGTAGCATTGAACAACTGTGGTACACCTGCAGTTCCAACAACACCTTCAGCAGGTCTATGTCCAAATGGAATGACACTTGCATCTAACTGCACATTGTCTCCATCTGGAGTTCCAACAAACAATTCATCAGCTCCTTTGAGCATTAACAATGTTTCAGCAGTTTCTGGAAACTTGAACACATCAGTAGGTGTTGGTCAGGTTGACAAACCAATTGCTAACATTCGAATGGTTACAGGTGCAGGTGGAGCAGCTCAGCTTACAGGGTTGAACCTTTCATTCTACAACTTTGGATCAGGAACTGATTACCAGTTCACAAAGTACGCTTCAAACGTTGGAGTTTGGCTAAACGGAGTAAAGGTTGGATCACTTGACGCTGGACAGTTCGCACAGTACAACTCAGTTTACTCTGCATACGTTCCAGTTTCAGGAGCTCAGCTTACTGCTAACTCTACAAACAACATTGTTATCTCAGTTACAGCACTTCCTGTAATCGATTCTAACAACATGTCTGGAGATGTTTGGGGACTTGATGTAACATCTATCCGATACTCAGATGCAACAGGAGTGTTTACATACACACCTTCTAACATCTTCGGAAACGTTCCATTGTCTGGAACAACTTACTCATCTTCTAACACATACTTCAGTTTTGCTTCTGCAGCTTCAGCTCAGAGCATCAAGTTGACAGTTACAAAGAACCTTTCTGATTCTAACGACTCAGTAGTTTCTGGTAGCGCATCAGCTAATACAAACGGAGTACAGTTGGCTAAGATTGACCTAAATGCACAGGGATCTACAATTAACGTTCGACGACTTCCTGTAACATTGACAGTTGGTGCTTCAGCTACAGTTCCAAGTGCTGTTGTAAACACACTTCGATTGTACGACGCATCAGGAGTACAGCTTGATTCTCAGGCAGTAGCTTCAGGATACGGTTCTCAGACAATTACGTTCCAGAACTTGAACTTGAATGTTGCTACAGGAACAACAACAACTCTTACAATCAAGGGTGACTTCAACACTGTAGGATCTGCAAACTTCCCAGCAGGTGAATACGCTCAGGTAAGTGTTGCCTCAGGAGATGTTTCTAACATCCAGGCTTACGATTCAGGAAGCAACGTGCTTTCAGGATCTACATACTTGACTGGTTCTACAACAGGAAGCAAGGTATATGTATACGTAAATGGTATTAGTGTTTCTTCTACAGGAATGGCTACAACAAACGTAGGTAATCCAGGAGGAGCTAACACACATACATTCGTTACATACACAATTCCATTCTCAGTAACTGCGTTCGGATCTACAGCATACGTTCCTACAGTTGCAGCAGCTGCTACAACAGCTTCAGCAGCTCAGGCTATCCAGTTCTGCATCGATGCTACAACAGCATGTGCAGCAGCAGGATCAGGAACTGTTTACTACACAGGAAACGACACAATTACAACAGCTAATGGAAACTTCCAGGTTCCAGTAGGACAGACAAAGAACTTCCAGTTGGTAGTTACATACCAGCCAGCAAGTGCTATCACTACTCGAGCTACATTGATCAACGTT
Source organism: uncultured Candidatus Saccharibacteria bacterium (assembly GCA_964628065.1). GTDB lineage: Bacteria > Patescibacteriota > Minisyncoccia > Phycocordibacterales > UBA1006 > CAIXMG01. The sequence goes on along the minus strand of CAZVLM010000001.1, from coordinate 60,821 downwards.
AACTGGTCTGCATCTGATGCAACAGCATACACAGGATCATGGAACACATACACAGCTGGATTGAACTCTAACGCGTTCAAAACACAGCCACAGGGAGCTTACTAATCTTCGGATTAATAACTCACTTATATGTGCCAAAAAACCGCCTTCGGGCGGTTTTTTGTTTGTCCTCACCCGACGGACAAACACACCCCGCCGGCTTCGCCGAGCGTCCCTCTCTAAAAGAGAGGGTAGACATCGAGACTCAATTTTGAAATGAAACTACCGCTTAACTCTATGAGATAAGCGGTAGTTTCTATTGGTACATAATCTCGACGGAGCCAACCCTCTCTTTTAGAGAGGGTGTACACGAGCGGAGCGAGTGACGGGTGTGTTGGAGAGGGGCTGGGGGTGAGGTTTAAAATATGCTAGAATACCCCCATATGAAAACCATAGAAAAATTACAGGCCATTGCTTTGAAGATGGCACCGTGGCTTATTGCGATAACGATCTTCTTCGGATCAGTGATGGTGTTTCCGAAACTTTCTTATAACTATGCTAACTCAAAATCTATAATTATTCAGTTAGGGTTTTCGTTGGTAATACTTCTGGGCCTCATTGCTATTCCGTGGCAGTCATTCAAGTCGTATGCCAAATCGAAAATTGCCTGGGGAATAGGGGCAACGATTGTGGTGATGATCCTTGCTACCATTTTCGGAGTAGATGGAACTATTTCTTGGTTTGGACACCTGGAGCGCGGAACCGGAACATTTTTCGTAACCATTACGGCATTAGGCGCGATCATGTCAGTGCTTCTTGCGTATCACACTAAGACAATACGAAAAGCGATTCTCTATCCCATTGCTGCAGGAAGTTCAATCATCGCGATTTCTACAATGTTAGGATTCACAGGATTTAATATTATTAAAGCACCTTTTCTTTCAAATATTTCATACGGAGGAGGACTTACGGGAAATTCTTCGTTTGCAGGAACCTATTTGATGATGAGCTTCTTTGTAATCGCTTACTTGTTCTTCACAACAAACATTCGATGGAAAAAGATATTAATTGCAATCATGGGATTTTTATCTATTTTCAACCCAGTTATTTTCGGATACGGAATGCTGAAGGGGAATTGGAACGGATTCATTAGTATTATTGGTGACGCACGAGGAGCAGTATTCTCGCTCATCATCGGTCTCGTTCTATCTGCAGGTATTTACTTGTCATTTAATAAAAAAGACAGTATTAAATGGATTGGAAAAACGCTTGCAACAGGAATCATTACTATTACTGCAGTCGTTGTATTATTGGTGTGTATTCCAAACAATGCTATTCATAACACCTTTGTAGAGAAGGCATCGGGCACGCGATTCTTGTATTGGAATGTGGCACTTACTTCGATAAAAGCGCATCCAATTTTGGGAACTGGACCTGAAACATTCCGATATGCCAATGAACGGTATTTCAACTCTGACTTCATGCGAAATACCTACAAGCGTGAATTGTGGGCAGATAAACCGCACAATGCTTATCTCGAAATGCTTGCCACACAGGGAATTCTCGGACTAGCGGCGTACGTATTCTTAATTGGAGCTACAATTTGGGTATTGGTAAAGAAGGCAAAAAACGAAGAAAATAAGTATGTTGTTGCAGCGTTTTCAGGAATGCTCCTTGCGTACTTAGTAAATAACTTTATTCTGTTTGATGTAAATATTAGTTTCTTATTATTCTTTGTACTACTTGCACTCTTAGGATTAGAGGAGGTAAAGCAGTTGATAGTATCGAATAATGAGACTGACAAGCCAGTGAGACGATATGGAATGATTGCCGTAGGAGTTGCAATTATGGTCATTGCTTTCGCAACAACAATCCCAGAGATAGTGAAACTGAAGCGAATCCTAGTAGAGATGTACGCGCCATTGAATATTCGTGCTGGAAGCTATGAGATATCAGAAAAGGCATCGCCTTACGGATCGGGAGTTACTCTTGCACAACGAGCTGATGTGTATACCCAGAACTATCTTGGTCACCTGAACGAAGTACTTGCGAGCAGTAAGGATTCTCAGGTGCTTGTTATGAAAGATGTTGATTCGCTTGCCCGCGCGCTCGAAATCAGTTTTGATAAGTATCCAGTAAGTGCACAGGGCGCTATTGCATACGGGCGATTGGGAAGTGTTAAAATTGCGCTTTTAAATGCCCTTGATGAAAAAAGTCTAAAAATGATGATTGATGGAGGAAATCTTGCTATTAAACTTTCTCCAACAAATCCTCAAGGATATTGGATCCTGGGACAGGCATATGCGTATGAAGGAAAATTTGATGAGGCAAAAGCAGTCTTTAAGCAGGCTCTTGCCATCAATCCGAAAATCCCGGAATCATATACCGCTCTTATGGAACTAGCTAAACTTGCGGGAGACCAAAAGTCATTCGAAGAAGCCGTAAAAGGACTTCAGACAAATGTAAGCAAAGAAGACCTTGTTCCAAATCAGCAGTAAAAATAAAAAACATCCTTTTAAAAGGATGTTTTTTATTTTAATTTTTCTCGGAATACTTCTTGGAATTATAGATGACTGCTGCAATTAGTGCCAGTACAATCCAAATCCACCGTGTCCATAAGGAATCTAGAAGGAGAGAAGAGGCTCCCAGTCCCACTAGTAGAGCAATTAATACATGCAGTGATCCAAACGAGTTTCTAATAGAAACATTTGCAAAGATAAGCCATAATGCAATGCCGATAACTAATAAGAGTCCAATACCTCCCGTAAGGAGTATTTCTAGTAGAGTGTTATGGGCTACACGGTGGGGATCATTGGGCTCGCCATAAATATTAACAGCCTCATGATACGAAGGACCGTAACCAAAAGGATTGTGAATTATTGTTACCAGTGAACTTTGCCATAATGCGAAACGGTCTTGCTGCCCAGAAACTTTTTCCAAGAAAGGAACCTCTTTTGTCGGCGCATAATAAGGATTTTGAATATTATATATCCGAAGCGCAACGCTATTTTTCGCATAAGAGGGAAGTACGAAGTATCCTCCAATACACGCTATGAAAATGAGAAAAACAGATAACAAGCTTTTTTTAACAGGAAGTCTCCAGACCGCAAACCCAATAAGCATAACAAGCATGACTACTAAGCCCAAAAATCCTCCTCGTGAACCAGACCAAAGGATTGATCCGATAGAAAAACACAAAAGAACGAACGATAAAATTTTACCAACAAACCCCATGGTTGCAGCTGTTGGCCTAATCGTAAACCAAAACAATAGAGCGGTAACTACCAATTGAAAACTTGCGAAATAGTTTGGATCGACGAGAAGTCCTACAAGTCGGTGGCCGCTTGGATCAAGAAAAAATGAACGTATTGGCATTGGCATGTAAAACATTAAAGGAAGAAAGAAGCTCGAAAAACAAAGTGCTAGAAAAGCCTTGTAAGTAAAAGAGGTATCGTTTCGCGCGATGATATACAACTCAAAAAATATGATTCCTACAGATATAATTCTTGCATAGGCAATCAGCGCTCCTGTAGTAAGCTTATGGAAAACGATATAAGTAATAATAGATCCTATAATAAGAAAAAAGGCGATCAGGGCAGTAAGTATCCAACTCTTCTTTGAAATAGTAATATGCAATTCTTTTTTATAAGCAGCAATACAAAAACTCAAGAAACTTACCGCTAAAAAAACATCATTGATATTCACTGGAAAGACGAGAGCGGGCTTCTTAATAAAAATGGTTGCAATAGAGAGGAGCAAAAACCAGGTTGCAATTTTGAGCCAAGAAGGCATAATAGGTAAATAATTCATATGAAACAGGAACCGTGGGTAAGTGTCATTATTCCAACATACAACAGTAGTGCTACGATTATACAGGCAATTGAAAGTGTTTTCAACCAGACCTATAAACACCGAGAAGTTATTGTAGTAGACGATGAATCAACTGATAATACACGACAGGTTCTAGATTCTTATATAAAAGACGGCAGTATTATTTACCTTTTTCAAAAAAATGCAGGATGTGGAGTTGCTCGAAATAATGGTGCAAAACTTTCGAAAGGGAAGTATTTGGCGTTTCTAGACGCTGATGATTATTGGCATGATGAGAAACTTGCGCGACAAGTTGACGCATTAGAATCAAATCCAACATGTGTCATGTGTTATACCGATCCTTATTTGGTGGACCAATATTCAAACCTTATTTGGGAGACGATGCAAAAAGAATTGGGTAAGCCATACTCGGGAAATTTACTGTGGGTTCTTCCGTTTCGAAACATGATTACTTTATCGACAGCGGTAGTTCCAAAATGGGCGTTTGATCGCATAGGAGGCTTTACTGAAGTCTATGATCTTATGATGGTTGCGGATTACGATATGTGGCTGAAGCTGTCAGCATTAGGTAATTTTTATGCCATAACTATGCCGTTGGCGTTTTATCGGTTCCGCCGAGATGTTTCGTATGAGAGTATTTTTAAGAATTATGAGCGAGTCCTCAGGATTATATGGGATCGAGCAAAACATTCAGCGTTTCCAATGAACCTTGTCTATATTGTGGGCTGGCTTATATACCGCATTCGATATAGCGTCAAGCGCGTTGCTAAGGTAGTAGGGCTGTGATAAAATCGGCTTATATATGAACGAATCGAAACGGTTGTCTATTATCATTGTTACGTACTTTTCTGAGAAGGAAATAGGGGAATGCCTTGCGGCGGTTGAAAAATTTGATAAGGATCAAGTAGAGGTAATTATCATTGATAATGCTTCAAAAGATGGAACGATTGCTTACTTAAAAGAGCACTGTGAAAACGATCCCCGATATCGACTTTATTTTAATGATAAAAATGTGGGCTCTGCTGTGGGCATTACTCAGGGCTTTGACCTTGCAAAGGCAGATATTGCACTTTCGATCAATCCCGACACGACACTTTCGGTGCCCGGAATGCTGAGCATGCTTGAATATTTTGAACAGCATCAAGAGATTGGAATTATTGGCCCAAAAATTACCGATGAATATGGCGTAGCGCAAGAAACGTATGGACAAGATCTTACGCCTTGGAATGAGCTATTAGGAAAGACGCTTGAGTCAAAGTATCTAGAAATCTTTCCGTGGATTAAAAAACGAAAGCAGGCACGACTAAAGATTACAGAGCCAACAGAAGTGGGTTGGATTGGAGGTGCGTGCTTTATGGCACGAAAGGCAGAATTCCTTAAGGTGGGAGGCATTCATCCGCAGTATTTCATGTCGTATGCAGACATGATTGACCTTGCGAAGAAAATGAAAAACAATGGGAAAAAGATCATTCTTTACGCGCCAACATCAGTGGTGCATGCGGGTGGAAAGTCGTCAGTGCGCGATCGCGATGCAGTGCTTCGGGCTTCATACATCGGAACATTGTTCTACTTCAAGAATTATTACGGCTGGCCAACGGTGCTTGCCGCAAAGATTATTTATGTAGTTACTTCGTCAATTAAAGTGCTTATCGCATTTCCTATGTCACTCTTCAAAAAATATCCTTACAGAGCTATTGCAATGGCGCATGCTAAAAACGTATTTCGTATTTTAACGGGAACACTCGGGAAAATTCCTGAGTACAAGTAATGAATATTATCATTCTCTCATCTTCAAAGTCTCAGTCTGGGGGCGTAGAGCGCTTCAGTTTTTACTTGCAAGATTGTTTTATTAAGAATGGACACAAGGTATCCATTCTTTCAAAAGAAGATCTGAGTCCGTTACAAGCTTTAATAGTAAGACTTAAAAAATATGCAGGCTTTGAGCAGCCGGCGTTAGGGTATTTCCTTGGAAGGAAAGCGCTCCAACAAGGCTTCGATGTTTGTGTTACTAATGGAATGCTTGGTTGGAATATTGCGGGAAAGCCAACCATAAACGTACAGCATGGCACCTTTGCGCGCGCTGCGGTGCGTATTGATAGAAGCAGGAATATTTTTAAGTATGTTATGAAGCGCTATATTTGGGGATCTTTTGAAGGATTGGCCGCACGACGCGCGATAAAATGTATTGCTGTATCAAAAGAGACCGCAAAAAGTGTGAGTATGTTTTACGGAAGAAAAGATGTAGGAGTCATCCTTAATGCCGTAGATACAAATCTTTTCGCCCCCTCAGACAAAACAAAGAAAAACCAAGCACTCTTTGTGGGTCGTTTTGAAATTGCAAAAGGAAAAGAAATACTCGAGCAGATGGACATTTATTTGAGAAGTATAGGATGGGATTTGGTGGTTCCACAGGGAAAATCACAGGAAGAACTTTCGGTGCTTTATAAAGAATCTCAAGTGTTTTTATTGCCGAGTCTTCATGAAGGATGTTCGTACGCGCTCATGGATGCTATGGCGTGCGGATTGCCGTTCCTGGCGAGTCCTGTAGGGCTCGTGCCGGAGCTCAAGGAAAAGGGATTATTTGCTGATTGTATTGTACATATCCAAACAGGGGACGCATACTTTGAAGCGTTTAAAAAGCTGGTGCATAAAAGTGAACAAGAAAAAGCGCAGCTCTCGCAAGAGCTACGCAATTACATTATTGAATATCACAGCATCGACCAGTTCAATCAAAAGTACAGTGCACTACTTAATGAGATTACTTCTTCTGATACCAGACGGTAACATGGGCACCTTTTCTAGTAAGAGGGAAGGTGATTTCTCCGATGGCCCAAGGGATGAAATAAATAACAGCAGAAACACAGAACATGATAGAGGCTTTAATAAATTCTCCGAGAGTGCCTCGGCGTTTTTTAATATAAGTATAAATCGTTTCAAAATATTCTGTTTCTCGCATTTCTTCCATGAACCCAATTGGAAGCGAGTGGCGATGAACAGGTTCGAAACCTTCCTGTTTCAGCATGAGCGTAAGATTATCTTCTGAGAATTGAAATGTGTGCGCAGGAGGGAGGGCATGTGGCCAGCTGATGTGAAGAAGTCGAGCGATCGGCAAACTTAGTTTTGCAAAAAGTGAATCGGCATCTGGTGTTGCCATAACAAGGAGACCCTTTTGCGCAAGAATAGTATGAGATTTTTTTACAGCAGCACGTGGATCAAGCATGTGCTCAATAACATCTCCCATGTGAACAACTGAAAAAGAATCAGGTGTAGCGGTATAATCATCAAAGCTTCCTGTTGTCATAATATGGCCATTTTTTCGGCAATGGTCGGCGTTTGATCGATTCATTTCGATACCTTCAGTGTTCCAATTATGCTCTTTTGCCACATTAAGGAATAGTCCGTTCGCAGCACCAATATCAAGAACTCTTACAGGTCGTAATGACCCAGGAATAAGTTTTTCGGTTGCATTAATGCGAAGCTTGAACTGCGCGCGCTGTTTTGCGATAAACGCATCCGAATATTCGGCGTGGTAGCCCGCCTCCGGGGAATAAAAGCGATTAAGTTCCTCTGGAGTTGGCTGCGGATCCATCATAATAAGGTCGCATGAGGGACACTGCGTCAACGGATGGCTGCTTTTTGTAAGGAGGGGCGTTGTTTTTGATTGGCAAATGGGGCAGATGGCTGATTTCATAGTAAGTACAGCTTATCATATTTTCTGATATAATAAGCCTATGAAACAAGGCCTTATTGATGTGGTAATGCCCACGTATAACCGAGCCAAAGCCTTAACCAAGGTAATGGATTCTTATTTCTCCCAAGAGGGTGTAGGGAAGATCATTTTTGTTGACGATTGTAGTACGGATAACACCACAGAGTATGTGAATGAGCTATCTCGACTTCACCCAGGACAAATTATTTACCACCGTATGACTGAAAAGTCGACGCTTCCTAATATTCGAAATGTTGGTATCAGTCTGTCATCCGCAGAGTATATTTTTATGGGAGAAGATGATGTACTGCTTCCTGAAAATCATTTCAAGATATTGCTTGAAAAAATGAAAGAGCATGGTGCTGATATTATCGCTGGACGAAGAGTAAATATGTATGCAGATCAGACCATGGAAGCAGCAAAAAAGCTTGCTGATTTCGATCGTGACCCTATTTTTACTCATATTCCTTTCGAAGGGTATTTTGAACGTGTTGTAGAAAAACCAGAAGAGGTAAGTCGCCTTCATTCGAATATGCTTATGAAGCGAGAGGTCTTTAAGTCGGTTCAATACGACCCGTTGTTTGGTGGTAATGCATTCCGTGAGGAAACAGATTTCTTTTTACGCGCATGGGATGCGGGATTTAAGCTATGGCTTATTCCAGATACGTTATCATTTCATTTGAAAAATACAGCCGTGAATCAATCGGGAGGTTCTCGTAAAAAGCGACACGTGTATGAATGGCAGGTATGGAAAAATACTGCACGACTTCTTATTAAAAATAAAGATATTTTCAGAAGGAAATTCGGTGTAAAAAATATTTATTGGTTTCTCATTCGTTGCATTATTGGTCGCTATACCTATTTTATTGAGCGACGCATAGGCCAAAATAATCATCGTAAATTGTATGCAAAAGCCTAAGCTTCTTATTTCATTATTTCGAATGCCGTATCCCGCGATTGATGGTACGCGATATAAAATATTGGACAATGTCATCGAAGGACTTGCGAAGGATTTTTCACTTGAGTTTTTTATTGTAACGATTGATGCGGTTACAGCAGATCAGGTTGAATACTTAGAGAAGAATTTTGGAAAGGTGCATTTGTTTAAGTATTCTCTCATAGAGTTTGGCATGAGTGCTATTCCTGCGCTTTGGTCAGGACTTCCATTCCAAGCAGAATCGTTTCATTTCAGAAACGCGCAAAAATGGTTAGACACGAATGTTGGAAACTATGACGCTTTTTATGTGCATGAAATTCGCATGACTGAATACTTTATCAAGTACGATCCAGATCTTAAAAAGAAAATGCTTATAGATTTTAACGATGCGATTTCTCTTAATTATAAGACATCACTCAAGCAGTTGATGCTTCCTAAAAAACTCTTTTATCTTTTCGAGGGGTACCGTGTTACAAAGTATGAAGCTAAAGTTCTGGAGTCTTTTTACCAGTTCAATGTGGTATCAGAACACGACCGCCACTACCTCCTCGATTCTAAGTTTTACACTCATAAACATGAAATAGAATTTGCATGTATTCATCATGGCCCAAAGATAGGGAATCAGTCACTCCTTGATTCGACTGAGAAAAATATTTTCTTTATGGGGCGATTGGGATATGAGCCGAATCGAGACGCGCTCCTGTTCTTCCTGAATGATATTTGGGCAGATCTTAAAAAGAATATTCCCGGGGTAATGCTCTACGTGCTTGGAAAAAAAGGATCGCTTCAAAATTATCCTGAAGATTCGCAAATTGTTTTTACTGGATTTGTTCCGGAAGTGTGGGATGTTGCAAAGAGGTGTAATTTGATGATTGCGCCAATCCGCTTTGCCGGAGGAACTCCATCAAAAATTTTGGAAGCAATGGCGATGGGAATTCCAGTTATTACAACACCTGCAGCTACCGCAGGCATTCCAGGCTTGGAGCATGAAAAGAATATTTTGATTGCGCCGGAGCAGGATACAAAAAAATGGGTGGCCGACATAAACAAGGTGTTTGATGATGAGTCTTTCCGGAAGACGATAGGGAACAATGCTCGAGTCTTTGCAGAGAAAAATTATTCATCGGAACAGTCACAGCAAGAGTTTAGGAATATTTTCCACAGACTTGTTAAATAATCTTGTTAAATAATTTTTTCATAAGAAAGCCGCCTTTTTCTAAGGCGGCTTAATGTTTTGTTGTAAGTTGGTCATTCGCCCTGAAGGTTCAATATCCGGTTTACGATTAAGTTTTTCAAGTACGAAATGATATGGAAGCCTGTTTCGCCGAAATGACGATACACCCAATAGAACACGGTCGTCTGAGTATCTTTTTTCGATTCAAATGACTTCAGGTTGTCGCTCATATCTTCGTCTGCTGAAATGCATTCCACATTCCATTCTGGTGCGAACAGCGCCCATATTCTCTTTATTCTCGGCAAGTGGCTGCGTGAGGAGAAAACATGGATGGTTTCTCGGTAATCCAGCAAAAGATGCTTGATAAGCAAGTACGTTTCTTCGATCGTTCCCCACGCGTTTCCGCCGAGCAGGATGATGTGTATTTCGTGAGTGCCTTTATTGAAGGTGTAAACCTGATCCCGCTTCACAGATTCAACATAACCTTTCGCTGCGAGCATCTTTCGAATATCGTTAAGCATCAATTCCTTAAGTGGGAGTATTCTTGAGAAGGGAAGTTTCCCTGCTGCAAGGTAGAGCACGATATAATTCGGCTTGTTGGTTGAAAATACAACCCACGATGCCGACCTTTTACGGTCTCGCGTCTCGCCGTAGATGAGTGTTAGTAATGTTTTGTATCTCATTATTCAGTTTTTAGTTTCAAAAACAAAATACACCATTTAAGTGTATTTGTCAATTTATACTTACTTAGAAAATCTCATCTTAATTGCCGTAATAGCCGTAATTACCGAAAGGGCGGTAACTGTTGATACACATGCCCCAAGAGCGTGATACTTAGGAATAAGGATCAAGTTAAGAATTAAGTTAATAACCATTCCAATAATATTCGCGACCACAAATTGTTTTTGCTTATTCTCCGCAAATACCACATTGTTCAATAAGGTTCCGATGAATACAGGAATATAGGAAAGGGAGAGGACCGCTAATAATATTCCCGCAGGAGCATATTCAGCGCCGAACAAAATTTTAATAATAAGATGCGATCCAAACATCATTACCAGAACCAATGGAATCATGACCGCCGTCATAAGGAGGAGCGACTTTCTAAGTGCAAACCAAATCCCGGTTTCACCGACAGATTTTTTAACGAATACTGGAAACGTAACTGTTGCAAAGAGTGCAGGAAGGATATAAAAAATTTGAACCAGTCGACTCGCGGCACCATACAGACCCACTTCATGCACGCTCGCAAAATGTCCAAGGAGGATGGTGTCCGTACTAAAGATAACAATGTTTGAAATCGCAAGAATGGTAAAAGGCCATGCCGATTTAAAAATATGTACAAACAATTGTTTTGAAAAAAAAGTAACCAAGTTAGGAATGTATTTTTTGACTGATAGGAAAATAAGCAGACAGCCAATGCCACCACCTGCCGCATACCCAAGCGCGAGAGACAGCGGGGTGGGAGAAATGAGCATGAACAGTACGCCGAGTCCCACTACCAGCAAGCTCGTTACAATTTGAACTTTCGACTCAGTGTCCATTTTCTGCTCGGCTCTACTAATAGAGAAAAAGAATCCTCGTAGCGAATCGAAAACAAATACCAATGCAACAATAGGAAGAATTGCTGTGGCCTCAGGAATATCACTGATGAGTGGTCCAATACCGAGGAATAGAGCAATTGCAAGGGCAAGTAGTCCTAATTTTAGAACAATCGCAGTACTGAAAATAGACTCTTTCGAATCGCTTCCTTTTGCAAACTCACGTGTTACGAACATGCCGATGCCAGCATCTTCAAAGAAGGTAAAGAACCCAGAAAGAGCAACAGCGTATGACCATGCTCCTAGTCCTGACACACCCAGCATTCGTGCCGCAATGATTGCAAGCGCGCCTCGTGCAATACGACTTCCAACTTCACCAACAAAAAGCCAGCCGGTATTTTTTATTACCGTATGTTCAGTTGCGCTTCGTTCTAGAAATCTTTTCTTCAGGTACGCAATCATATTATTCAAGGTGGGTGAACACGATCTGGGCGGTCTTCAAAATAATACCAACATCCAAGAAAAAGTTTCTATTTTTAATGTAATACAAATCGTACTCAAATTTTTCCTGAGAGTCCATGATGGTTCGAGCATATCGGAATTTAATTTGTGCCCATCCGGTAAAGCCAGGTTTGATCGTATGTCGCATGAAGTAATAGGGGATCTGCTTTTCGAGATCGGCCACAAAGTCTGGACGTTCAGGTCGTGGTCCTACCAGTGTTAAATCTCCTTTAAGTAAATTAATCATTTGAGGGATTTCATCAACATGGAGTTTTCGGGTAATCGCTCCAACTTTTGTAATTCGAGAATCGTTTACCTTTGCCCATTCAGCGCCATTTTTTTCAGCGTTCACAATCATGGATCTGAACTTATACAGATAAAATACTTTTCCGTTAAGTCCCACGCGGTCATTTTTGAAAATAATAGGTCCACCGTCTTCGATTTTCATAGCAATCACGATAGCGAGACAAATAGGAGAAGTGACTATTAATACAGCAATCGCAAACACGATTGAAATGACTCGTGAAATGGCATAGTAGAAAAAATCTCCTTGTTTTTTAATAGAGTGAATAACCCAATTACTGTTAATAAAGTTCACGGGAATTTTATATAGAATGTTTTCATAAGCTTCCGCAAGGTCGATTACATCAATGTTGCTCGCCAGTGTTTTTTCCAAAAGTTCTGTTTCCTCCATAGCTGTCTTATGAATAATAAGCAGGTCGACAGCAACATTACTCGCATGAAAATCAGCTAGGGTTAAGTAGGTACCGACGCATATGAATCCCAAGTGAGGGTTTTTTGAAACTTCATCGACCAATGTCTGATGTCGTTCATCGGAGCACACAATCGCAAAACGGCTTCTAAAAATATTTGATGTTGCAGAATAGAATAATCGGCGCCATCCTAGAATAAGAGCGAGTGAGACACCTTCGAAAATCAGAAGGTTTGTTTTAGGACTGATCTTTGTGACAGGGTTGATATAAAAGAAAATAAATCCAATACCAAGCATGATGAGTGCGGCAATGAAAAAATTTCTCAAGAAAATTAAGTTTGGTTTCGATTTCTGAATATCGTAAAAGTTAAAGATGAAGAAAACCGCAATCCATATAATGGCAAGGATTGCCAATGGAAGGGCATGGAGAGAAACGCCTTCTGTAAAACGAGCAGTTCCGTAAACAATGAGGGCAAACAGGAAGAATCCTGCAATAAATGAGAGAACGTCTCCCAAAAAGAGGGCTTGTTTTCGGTAGTTTTTCATAGTTCCAGTATACGGATTTTTGACACTTTTTCCAGCGGATTGGTTTTATCTAGGCTTTACTTTTTCTTAGTAATTTCTTGAGAGGGTGTTTGGTTTACTGGTCGAGAAATTGTTCATTTAAAAAAACTAAAATATGAAAAAAATTACATTTGTCGCCTTATTGGGAATGTTGCATATTCTTCTAAAATCTCAGATTCCTCAAAAAATGAATTATCAAGCAGTAGTGCGGGATGCACAAGGTGTTATTATTGCAAATCGCGTGATCACACTGAAATTTGTTATTCATGAAGCATCATCAACAGGAACGATTGTCTACAGTGAAATTGTTTCTAGTATCACTAACCAGTTCGGATTGGTGACGACCCAAATTGGTAGTAGTGGCAATCTTGCAACGGTTGATTGGGGATCAGGATTTAAATATTTACAGGTATTTCTTGATCAAAATGGGGGAGGGAATTTTATGGATATGGGAACCACAGAACTTCTGAGTGTTCCGTATGCACTTTTTTCAGGTAATGGCATGGTGGGACCTACGGGTGCAATCGGTCCAATGGGTGCCCAAGGCCCAACTGGTGCAACTGGTATTACTGGCGCAACGGGTCCGTCCGGAACGGACGGATTAGCTGGCTCGGTCGGTCCGACAGGACCGACCGGTATTGCAGGAATCCAAGGCCCAACCGGCCCTCAAGGATTGCCAGGCAATACTGGATTGAGTGGCGCAATTGGCGTTACTGGTCCGACAGGGGCTGATGCTATTCCTCAAGTTTATTACGCGGAAATGGAGCCAATCTCTAGTATTACTACGCAAACTCTTCAAGTGCGCGTATCGTTAACTCTTCCACCAGGCAATTACTTACTCCAAGGTTATTTGGAAGCATACAATCCAACGGTTGACGCAGGAGTGCGCGCACAAATCATGAGGGATACTTCTGAGATTGCTTATGGAATAGTGTATTCAAATACCAGCACGTTTGGTTCGTGGTATGCATTAAAAAAAGTTCAAGTTACTACCGTAAGTACTTATGACTTACTTTGGGGTTCGTGGCCAAATGGAACTTCATATATTCGGAGAGCGCGACTTGTGGCTGTTAAGACTCAATAATTTTTTACTTAAATAATGTAAGAATGAAACAGAACGTAATCTCATGTTGCTTATTACTATTAATAAGTATGAACGGATTTTCACAAAGAGGCGGGGTGGGGATCGGAACGAACAATCCTCAGGCTACACTTCATGTTGCAGGAACCTTTAAAGTGGATTCTGTAAAAAAATTGGCAAGCGTTAAGAGGGTTGCAGTGGTAGATTCCGCAGGAATGCTTTGTGCGGTAGATGTAGACACGCTTAAAAGAGTATTTCAAGGAATAAGTTCTAATCCGATTACTTATTACATTTCAAGTAATGCTCAAATGAGTACGTCTACAAGCGTCATGCAGACTCGTGTGTCGCTTACGCTTCCACCAGGTACCTATCTGCTTTTTTCAAACTGCGATGTATTCAATAGTTCTATTGATGCAGGTGCGAGGGTCCAACTTAATGAGGGAGCAATAGAAATAGCCTACAGTATCGCGTATTCAAATACTGGCACCTATGGATCATGGAGTGATATGCAACAAATTAGTCCGACCACTACGACAACGTATTCGCTGATGTGGGGCTCATGGCCCACCGGCACGACTTCCTACATCAGGCGTGCCCGTATTTCAGCCCTTAAAATTCAGTAACAACACCCCCGATTAGTCGGGGGTGTTTTCTTGACTTATTCATAAATATGAGTAATATAGAACCCGTTGTACATCAAAGACAGTAGCTGTTTACCCTGAGCTTGTCGAAGGGCGAACTTAATTAGCTACCGAGGTAAATCTCATTTGTGTGCAAAATTTTATAAGACTAGTCAATTTTTGTTATGGCTCTTACGAAACAAAAGAAAGCTGAACTTCTCGGTGGATTTGAAAAAATTACCAAAGATTCAGGATCGATTGTGTTTGTCCATGCGAAAGGATTGTCAGTTGCTGATACAACGATGTTGCGAAACGCGTTGGCAGAAGCAGGTGCAAGCCTAAAAGTTGTAAAGAAGACACTCCTTAAGCGAGCATTGGTATCAGCTGGTATTACCGGTGACATGCCAGTACTTGATGGTGAAATCGCAGTTGCGTATTCATCTGATCTTACAGCTCCTGCACGAGAAGTGTACGCATTTACAAAGAAATTCGCTGACAAGCTATCGATGGTAGGTGGAGTATTCGAAGGACGATTCATGGACAAGTCTGAAATCATGGCAATCGCTATGATTCCTGCTACTCCAGTTCTTCGAGGAATGTTCGTTAACGTCATCAACAGCCCTATCCAGGGATTGGTATTGGCGCTTAATGCGATCGCAGAAAAGAAGTCTGCATAATTTATTAAAAAGTAATCTATTCTTTGTGTTCGCCGCGTCCGCGGCGAACACGGGAAATCATATTTATGTCTGAAGAAAACAAAGTTAATGTTGAAGTTCCAGCAAAGTTCGCTTCAATTGTTAAGGCAATCGAAGAAATGTCAGTTCTTGACTTGAACGAGTTGGTAAAATTATTTGAAGTGAAGTTCGGCGTTTCTGCAGCAGCAGTAGCGGTTGCAGGTCCTGCAGCAGCGGCAGCTGAAGAAAAGACTGACTACACCGTAGTATTGGTCTCTGACGGAGGTGCTAAAATTGCAATGATGAAAGTTGCGAAGGAGGCTCTCGGGCTTGGATTGAAAGAAGCTAAGGACTTGGTAGACAACCTTCCAGCAACCTTGAAAGAGGGAATGAAGAAGGAAGATGCTGAAGCTCTTAAGAAGCAGATCGAAGACGCAGGAGGAAAGGTAGAATTGAAATAATTTGACATCCAAAACAAGATAAATTATACTTATCTTAACCCTCCCATTGCTTCGGTGGTGGGACGCGAAAAGCTCTCTCGGGGGCTTTTCTGCTGAATAAAACTTTTAAATTGATAAAAACTTTATTTGGATGTGTTATCGTTTTTTTGCATGAAAAGAGCGTTCATATACATCGACAGCTTTAATATTTTCTACGGAAGACTCAAGGGAACTCCTTACAAATGGCTTGATTACAGCAAGCTGACGGCTTTGATGTTTCCGGAATATGAAATTGTCATGATTAAGTTTTTTACGGCTCAGATAAAAATTCGAATCCACGACACTGGAAAGGAAGATCGACCTATTAATCAGCAGATATATTGGCGAGCGCTTAAAACTATTGAAAATCTTGAGATCATTGAAGGATATTTCTCGTCGCACATCATTCAAATGACTCATGCACAAACCCATGAGCAGGTTCCCGTTATTAAAACCGAAGAGAAGGGAACAGATGTAAGCCTTGCGGTTCATATTGTGCATGATGCGCATGAAGATTGTTATGATGTTGCTATCGTGTTATCTGCCGACTCTGATCTGGTTGAAGCGGTTCGAATTGTTACTGTAAAATTGCAGAAAGAAGTTATTGTGGTTACTCCAGTTAAGGGGAAATCTTACGAATTGGGCAAGGTTGCAACCTCAAAGAGGGAATTGAGAAAAGGTGTTATAAAATTAAGTCAGTTTTCCGATGAATTAATAGATAATATTGGAATCATTACTAATCCTTATAAGGAAAGGTAGAATTGAAATAATTCACATTTCACCACAAAAAAGCTCCCTTGGGAGCTTTTTTGCTTTCTATAAATTCCTGTATAATGCCCGCATATGAAACAGCTTGATATTTTAGGAAGATTGTTTGGATCGATGACTCGGGTGAAACTGATGAAGTTTTTCTTATTGAATCAAGATATTGCAATATCTATTGAGGACTTGGCGGAGCGATTACGAGTCCAGCCTAAACTTATTAAAAGCGATCTTTTGGAGCTTGCAAAAGTGGGTATGATCAAGCCAAAGGTTGTCACAAAAGTAATAGTTAAAGGAAAAAGCACAAAGAGAAAGAAGTATCCAGGATATGTCGCTGTAAAAGAGTTTACGCTCAGCGAACCCCTTCGAAGTCTTCTGGTTGATGCTGCAGGAACTCATATTCCTGATTTGCTTCCTCGATTTAATAAGATTGGCAAGATTGGACTCTTCGTAGTTTCTGGAATTTTCTTGCATGACAACGACCGAACAATGGATCTTATGATTGTCGGAGATCGACTGGAACGAAAAGCGATTGATCGAAAGATTAAGGAACTTGAATCAGAAATCGGAAAGGAGTTGCGATACGCCGTTTTCGAAACAGAAGAATTCATTTACCGACTTAACATGTATGACAAATTGCTTCGGGATATGCTTGATTATCCTCATGAGAAGTTGATCAATAAGATTGACCATCCTGAATTAAGGAAGTAAGATAAGTGTATGAAAAAGAAACTAACACTCGCAGTTTTTGCGATCGCAGTCGTCACGGCTGGAGCGTTTTTAGTAGTTAAAAATTACCAGGGGAGTAATGCCGCTTCGTTATACCGGGCTGTCGCAGTTACAAAATTGTCGGATAATCAGATTGCCTCTATTCAAAACACGCCGACACCGGCAGGTATTCCAACTGGGCCGGTGGTTACTGCTCCGTTATCATGTCCGGCGAGCGGGTATAATTATGTTTCTCAGTGGGGCGTCTATGGTTCAGGCAATAGCCAGTTCGCTATCCCCGGATATATAGCCGTTAATTCATCGGGGGATGTTTATGTTCATGATGCTCGTAACAATCGTATTCAGAAGTTTAATTCAAGTGGTCAATATATATTACAGTGGGGAACGCAAGGATCAGCGAATGGACAATTTCAGGTTCCAAATTTCGCATTAGGTGACTCTTTAGGAGGCATTGCAATTGATATGACAGGAAATGTTTATGTAGTTGATACTGGTAACAATAGAGTTGAAAAATTTGATTCTCAGGGAAATTATATTACCCAATGGGGAACGCTTGGCGCTAATAATGGACAATTTAATGGCCCCGGAGGTATTGCGATCGATACAGCGGGAAATATTTATGTTGTTGATAGGTATAATAATCGTGTTCAAAAGTTTAAGTCGAATGGAGGATATTTAAGCCAGTTTGGGACGGGAAGTTCTGCAAGCGGGCAATTTTCAAATCCAACAGGTGTAGACAACGATGTATTTCTTGATACAGCGGGAAACATTTATATCACGAGCCTTACTGGTTATGGGGTTAAAAAGTTTAACTCAACAGGGCAATATCTTTCACAGATCGGTAGCAGGGGATATGTTGGAAATGGAAAATTTATGGATCCAGTAGGTATCGATGTTGATTCTTATGGAAATATTTATGTGGTGGATAATTATCAAGAGCGCGTCCAGAAATTTGATCAGAATGGAGCTTATATAGCTCAGTTGGGAAGTAGTGGTTATGGTAATGGTCAGTTTAGAGCTCCTGTAGGTATTGCTGTTAGTCCCCAAGGAGATATATATGTTTCAGATTCAGCTAATAACCGAATTGAAAAATTTTCTCCGTGTACTCCCGTTCGAATCCCTTCAGTTCCATTAAGTATTACTAAACCTGACCTAATTGTAGAAGACTTTACATGGACTCCCTCATCTCCTCACGTACGAATTATTACTGATCCAACAAAAGAACCGACCCCGAACACTAACTTTAAGGTGCATGCAACGATTAAAAATATCGGTAGTGCGACTGCAACGCTTCCGCGTGGAACTCAGATAAGTTTCCTTAAAAATGGAGTAAGTCACGGTGCGCAGCAATTGATGAATCCTGTTACGCTTCCGGTGGGTCAAACGTTTGATGTAGATGTGTACCAGTCTACGACTCCGAACATTCTCGGAACAGCTGGCACGTTTGGACTTACAGTTCGAGTTGATGACTATGCAATGGGTACAACTGGGGGATACAATTTAGTAAATGAATCGAATGAAGCGAACAATTCACTTGTTAAGCAGATAACAGTTTTGCCTTAATTGACTCTATAAAAGCTTAGGGATATGATAGAGGTATGAAAAAGAAACTAACACTCGCAGTTTTTGCGCTCGCAGTCATCACGGCTGGAGCGTTTTTAGTAGTTAAAAATTACCAGGGGAGTAATGCCGCTTCGTTATACCGGGCTGTCGCAGTTACAAAATTGTCGGATAATCAGATTGCCTCTATTCAAAACACGCCGACACCGGCAGGTATTCCAACTGGGCCGGTGGTTACTGCTCCGTTATCATGTCCGGCGAGTGGGTATAAGTTTGTTACAAAGTGGGGAGGAGTTGGGTTTTCTGGAAATGGATTGTTCCCTGGTTCCGTTGGTGCGGTTTTTGTTGACCAAACAAATAATGTTTATGTATCAGATAACAGTACCACGGGGTTTATTCAAAAGTTTTCCTCAGGAGGTACATATCTTAGTCAGTTTGGAGGAAGTGGTTCCGGAAATGGTCAATTTGCCATGCCGGAAGGTATTGCAGTAGACTCTTTTGGAAATATCTTCGTTGTAGATAGTGCTAATCATCGTATTCAGAAGTTTTCTTCTACTGGTACCTATATAACCCAGTGGGGAACTTATGGTTCTGCAGATGGACAGTTTAAAAATCCCTGGGGAATTGCAATTGATTCCATGGGAAATATTTATGTATCAGATACAGGTAATTACAGAATTCAGAAATTTAATTCAAATGGAGTTTATTTAAGTAAGTGGGGAACGTACGGTACTGGAAACGGTCAGTTTCAAGGAAATCTCGGTATTGCCGCAGACATCTTCGGAAATATTTTTGTTGCAGATAGTGTTGGTACGGGAAATAACCGTATCCAAAAATTTACATCTTCCGGAGCATACATAAGTAAATGGGGAACATACGGTAGTGGCAATGGTCAATTTAATCAACCATTCGGTATTGCGACAGACCAAGTCGGCAATGTGTATGTTGTGGATAGGAATAATTCACGTATCCAAAAATTTACAGGAAATGGTATTTACCTTACTCAATTTGGAACGTATGGTTCAGCAGACGGGCAGTTCAGGGGAGCGTTTAGTGTTGCCATAGATAGTTATGGAAATGTTTATGTGGGGGACGGAGGAAATACTCGCATTCAAAAGTTTGCACCATGTACAAATTTCCCTGTTTCGATCACAAAACCCGACCTAATCGTAGAAGACTTCACATGGACCCCCTCATCTCCGCATGTACGAGTTATCATCGACCCGACGAAAGAACCAACACCTAATACCAACTTTAAGGTGCATGCAACGATTAAAAATATTGGCAGTGCGACGGCAACCCTTCCGCGCGGAACTCAGATTAGTTTCCTTAAAAATGGCGTAAGTTATGGCGCACAGCAATTAATGAATCCTGTTACGCTGGCGGTGGGGCAGACGTATGATGTGGACGTGTATCAGTCTACGACGCCAAACATATTAGGAGTAAGTGGAACTTTTGGACTTACAGTTCGAGTGGATGACTATGCAATGGGCACAACTGGGGGATACAATTTAGTAAATGAATCGAATGAAGCGAACAATTCACTTGTTAAGCAGATAACAGTTTTGCCTTAATTAATTAAAATTCCCTGCCGCACAGCAGGGAATTCTGTTTTAAATTTTTTATTCAAGAAACGAATAGGTTTTTTCCGTAGGAAAGATTCCGGCGTCAGCCTTAATCGGTTCATCCAGAACAACGGATATTGCGTAAGGTGCAAGAAGGGTTTCTTGTTGAATAAGTTCTAACAAGTTCTTAATTTCAGTGTGTTCAGATTGAGTCCTCACAATCTCTAAAAGAGCGAGTGCATCATCCTTATCAGGCCCTGAAAGGACCGGTGAGGCGGAAAACCGAATTTGAAGATCTGGGAAATTGTATTTCCAGCATTCAAGCAAGTTGGAAACTTTTTCTGACGAAGAAAGTTCTTTTAACATTTCGAAAAAATCCGGCTCATCGTCATTCTGACTTATAAAGGCTATTATAATAATAAGTTCAATCAGAATGCCTCCTGCCTCCCGA
This sequence comes from uncultured Candidatus Saccharibacteria bacterium, assembly GCA_964628065.1. Lineage (GTDB taxonomy): Bacteria > Patescibacteriota > Minisyncoccia > Phycocordibacterales > UBA1006 > CAIXMG01. The sequence goes on along the minus strand of CAZVLM010000001.1, from coordinate 39,952 downwards.
TTGGCTTTGAGGATGGGATTATCCTGGAGGATGAGGGTCTTTCCGAGCGCTTCTTCAATGTTGTGGCGCTTCATCTTCATGAGAAGATACTTATAGTCTAATTTGCTCATAGTTTTTAAATTTAAGTTCTTTTTGACTATGCCACAAAGTCGATCCTTTTACAAATGGCGTAGTCCAAGATTTTTAAAAATGATATAATAAACCCTGATATGCCGACCTGTCCGGGGCCAGCTGTCATTTACTATTTTTAAGTTATTTCAATACAACGTATGTTAGCAGTTCAGCAGGGTCAAGTATTCGTAGGATCACTCGCATCGTTTTGGGTGAACATTTGGCAGTTTTTGCCAGCGATTCTCTTGGCGATTATTCTCTTTATTATTGGCGTTGCTCTTGCACATTATATTGGCAAGGCGGTGGCTCATGTTATTAACCTAACAAAGATCAATCGAGCCCTTGAAGGAAGCGCCTTCAAAAACGCAGTGAACAAGTCAGGATATCATTTGGATGTTGGCGGACTCATTGGATGGCTTATCAAATGGTCATTGATTGTTGGATTCCTATTTGCGCTACTCGGATTGCTTAATCTTGATGGAGCAAGTTCATTCCTAGGATTAATCATTACGTTCTTCTTCTCTCGAGTACTTGCAGCGGTAATCATCCTTATTATTGGGTCAGTGCTTGCAAACCTTGCAGGAAAGCTGGTAACGGGATCTGCTCGCGTAGCAAACATTATGTCTGCAAACCTTGCAGGAACAGTCGCTCACTGGGCAATCTGGGTTACCACTATCTTGTTTGCGCTTGGTCAGCTTGGAATCGCTGATGGATTTATTAAGCCACTTTGGATCGCAATTCTTGCGTCATTCGGACTTGCGTTTGCACTTGCATTCGGACTTGGGTGCCGAGATCATGCAGCACGAATCATGGACAAAGTACTTAATAAGATTTCTCACGATTAATTATATGGAAGTAGAATCATAACTCTTAAGAAAACCCCACAAAAGTCGGGGTTTTCTTTTGGAAGGGGAGTTTGGTATAATATAAGTATATGAATCCATTTAAAAAAGCAATGCTTGGTTTAGGACTGGTTGGCTCTCTGGGGGTACATGCTGGTGAGAAAAATCCAATTCCTAAAGCAGAGCAGATGAATCCCACACCTATCAGTACACCTGAAATCAAGACTGATTATGCAAATAATGCAGAAGTGGTTAATTTTGCTGCAGATCAACATGAGCAGATCTTGATTCAAAAACTTGAACAGAGGAAGGCGAGACTTGAATTAGAGTTGCAGAACTTGACAGGCAAGCTCGAGGGGCAAAAAGCCGATTTCTCGCAGCGTTATGAAGAAGTAATGGCGTTCCTCGGAAAAGAAATTCCAAAAGGAAAAGGAAGAAAGGGCAATGCATCACTTATCAATTTTCCCGCCATGCTTGCAGACTCGGCTATGAATGCAGGAAGGGAGCACGTCGCTGGCAGGGCTGACATTACCTCAAAAGACAATGTGAGTGGTCTTGCTGGAATGCTACTTGCAGAAGATGGCTTTCTCGGAAAAGAAGTTGCAACACTTAATGGCTTACTAAGTGGACCAATGGGTGCGACGACTCATCAGCGGGAAGCCAATGTACAAACAGGAGATAAACTTGATGCTACAAATCCTCCAGATATAAAGCGACTTATGGAGCAGAAAGCGACGCATTTGAAGTATGGCGTAACAGTGGGAGGGTTTAATGAAGACCTTGATCAGCATGGAGCGCTTGGAAATCTTCCAAAGTCTATCGTCGAGACCTCGCTTCAGATTGTAAAAGCGCAGTATCAGCTGGATGGAACAAATAAGGAACTCGAAAAGCTTCTTAATATTCCAGGTGCCCCAGCCCATGAAATTACTGCCCAAAATTAGCTCTAAAAACCACCCCTAAAAAGGTGGTTTTTTCGTGGGTTCTCGAGGGAGAAGTTATCCCCAATAATTAAGCTAGGATAAATGCTTGACTTTGATTTTCAATCGTATATACTATGCCCCGTCACACAAATTTCTCCGTAGTCTGAATTTCGCAAGAAGCTCAGCTAAAGAGTGAGTGGGTGGCCAGCAGATCATTGTCAACAGGAATGCGTTCCGCACAAAATTTTCTCGGTCACTTCGGTGATGGAGAACTGTTATCCGTGCGAGAACGATTGAGAAAAGGGGCTCGGATTTCCTACGGGAAATTCGGGTTCGTATAATACAGGATTAAGTACGCAAGTACTTATGAATTGTATTTTCACATAAAGCCCTCCTACGCATAAAGCTACGGAGGGCAAGCAAATAAGACAGTTCAAAATAGAATTTTGAACAAATTAAAAAAGTCCTTTCTATATGGTTATAGAAAGGCGACACAAACTTGAAAATGTGTTTACTTGTGATTTTTAGATTTCCTAATAGGAGTCTAAGGGCGTAGTAGTGGATGCCTTGGTTCATGGAAGCGATGAAGGACGCGACAGCCTGCGATAAGGTTCGGGGAGCTGGCAATAAGCTTTGATCCGGACATTTCCGAATGAGGAAACTCAATGGGGGTTATGCTCCATTATCTGACAGCTGTCAGATGCTAACCTGGGGAAGTGAAACATCTCAGTACCCAGAGGAATAGAAAACAATAGTTATTTCCTAAGTAGCGGCGAGCGAAACGGAAGGAGCCCAAACCAAGTTGATCGCGTAGCATTTGATGAATTTATTTTTATCGAGGACTACGCGATACATTTGGGGTTATAGGACTAGAACGTCATTCAGTTGAGAAGAGTTACAAATTCATACGTTAGGTGATGTATCTGGAAAGATACGGCATAGAGGGTGATACCCCCGTAACCGAAAACGTAATGGACTCTTTTGTTCAAGTTCCTGAGTACTTCGAGACACGAATAGCTCGGAGGAATTTGCCGGAACTAACCGGTAAGGCTAAATATTCCATGAGACCGATAGTGAACTAGTACCGTGAGGGAAAGGTGAAAAGAACCCCGGAGAGGGGAGTGAAATAGATCTGAAACCCTACGCCTACAAGGAGTCGGAGCGGTAATTTATTACCGTCACGGCGTGCCTATTGAAGAATGAGCCAACGAGTTATAGCATGCGGCAGGCTAAGCGCTTTAAATGCGTGGAGCCACAGCGAAAGCGAGTCTGAATAGGGCGAAATTTATGTCGTAAGCTATAGACCCGAAACCAAGTGATCTACCCATGGGCAGGATGAAGTTCATCGAAAGATGGATGGAGGTCCGAACCGATAAGCCGTGCAATACTTTCGGATGACCTGTGGGTTGGAGTGAAAAGCTAATCGAACTTGGTAATAGCTGGTTCTCTCCGAAACAGCTTTTGGGCTGGCGTTATGTGTTCCCTTTGGGGGTAGAGCACTGGATGGTTTTGACAGGGAGCAATCTCGCAAAACCTATCAACCTCCGAATACCAAAGGTTATAGCATAGCAGTTAGACAGTGGGGGCGAAGCTCCACGAGTCAAAACGGAAACAGCCGTAGATCTCAAATTAAGGTCCCTAAATTCATGTTCAGTACACTTAAGGAGGTCAGATTTCTTAGACAATGAGGATGTTGGCTTAGAAGCAGCCATCATTTAAAGAAAGCGTAACAGCTCACTCATCAAGAGATTTGGCGCCGCAAATAATCGGGGTTAAACATGGTACCGAAGTTGAGGATGTCCCGTCATCTAGGTGACGGGACGTGGTAGGAGAGTATTCCCATCTGCGTTGAAGCGGAAGGCGTGAGCCACCGTGGAGCGTTGGGAAGCAAGAATGTTGGCACAAGTAACCACAAGTAGCGTGAAAACCGCTACCGTCGAAAAGTCAAGGTTTCCTGTTCAATGTCAATCAAAGCAGGGTTAGTCGGGCCTAAGGTAATGGCGATAGCCGAAACCGATGGACACATGGTTAATATTCCATGACTTCAAATATGGCGATGGAGGGACGGAGGATACAAATGTACGCGCATTATTGGATTTGCGTTATTACTTTCAGGTTCGTAGCTTAGGAAAATCCGGGCTGCACAAGAACCGTCGAGAGATGAAATCTGAGGCTTCGGCCGATGAAATGTACATGAAGAGCCTTCCGAGAAAATCTTCTAGCATTCAACATATTTGGAACCGTACCGCAAATCGAAACAGACGACTAGGTCGAGTAGACCAAGACGAACGAGTGAAGGATCCTCAAGGAACTCGGCAAAAAAGCGGCCGTAACTTCGGAATAAGGCCTGCCCATCGTAAGATGGGCCGCAGCGAAAGTCTCCCTGGCAACTGTTTATCAAAAACACAGCTCCCTGCTAAATCGTAAGATGATGTATAGGGGGTGACACCTGACCAATGCCAGAAGGTTAAATAATGGCGGTGCGATACAATATTTATATTGTGCAAGCTGACTGTTATAAGCCCTGGTGAATGTCGGCCGTAACTATAACGGTCCTAAGGTAGCGAAATACCTTGTCGGGTAAGTTCCGACGCGCACGAATGGTGTAATGACTGGGGAACTGTCTCGAGGATTTGCTCGGTGAAAATACAATACCGGTGAAGATGCCGGTTACCTGCAGTTAGACGAAAAGACCCCGGAAGCTTTACTATAGCTTTACATTGGGCATATTTTTTTGCTGCGTAGCATAGATGGGAGAGGTTGAAGCAAGGATCTCGGTTCTTGTGGACTCGTCAGTGAAATACCATTCTGCAACGAGATATGTCCTAACTTGGGCGAAAAAACGTTCAAAGACAGTGTATGGTGGGTAGTTTGTTTGGGGCGAATCCCTCCTAAAGAGTAACGGAGGGGCCTACAAAGGTCATCTAGGCGTGAATGGAAACCATGCCGATAGTGTAATGGCACAAGATGGCTTGACTGCAAGTCGTACATGACGAGCAGGTGCGAAAGCAGAGCATAGTGATCCGACCTTTTGCATTAGATGCAGGGGAAGCTCAACGGATAAAAGCTACTCCGGGGATAACAGGCTAGTTTCGCCCGAGCGTCCACAGCGACGGCGAAGTTCGGCACCTCGATGTCGGCTCATCATATCCTGGGGCTGGAGAAGGTCCCAAGGGTTTGGCTGTTCGCCAATTAAAATGATACGCGAGCTGGGTTCAGACCGTTAAGTGTTTTTTTGTGCAACTCCTGTTGCTAAAGAGCACTTTACCGTCTGAATCCCGAGGCATTTGTTATCGAATATTTAAGTAATATATATGAAGTCAATTTCGTTTGATAAAGTCCTTGAATTTATTTCAAGGCAAAAGATAGATAACAGTCATAAATTATAAAAGACTGTTGATGATACAACCATAATTGCGGCGGTCATATAAAGTGATTTATATGTACATGTTCAACTTATATCGGTGAAATCCTAACTATTAACAAATAGTGGACGACCCCGAGGGAATTCTGAGAGAAATCTGAGAAGCCCGTAGAGACTAAATGTTGAAGATCTTAGAAATAAGATTAAGTTATAGTCCAATCCTTACAGTAATGTAAGAAAAGATGCGCAAGACAGGTTGGTCTCCTATCTACTGCAGGCGTCGATTTTTGAGGAGATTTGTCTCTAGTACGAGAGGACCGAGATGAACTGACCTCTGGTCTATGAGCTGTCACGCCAGTGGCACTGCTCAGTAGCTAAGTCGGGAATGGATAACCTCTGAAAGCATCTAAGAGGGAAGCCAGCTCCAAGATAAGAAATCATAGGACCCTAAGAGATTATTAGGTTGATAGGCTCTAGATGCAAGTGCAGTAATGCATGCAGTCGAGGAGTACTAATTGTCCATATCCTATTAGGAAATCTGAAAAGCACTTTACCTTGAGTTTTATCAAAGGGTAAAGAGTTAAAGAAATTCTAGTAAACACATTTTCACAATGTGTCAGTATGAAAATATAAGTCTGTATTATACACAATTCTCATTAAGTTCTCTGTTCTGGTGATTTAGTACGGTGGTCACACCTCTTCCCATTTCGAACAGAGTCGTTAAGCGCCGCTACACCAATGGTACTTCGTAAGAGGGAGAGTAGGTGTCGCCAGAACTGAGAACTTAATGTTAACCTTTTCTCAATCAAAAGCATTTCTGTTGACAATGATCTGCCGCAAGGCAGAATCAGGAAAAACCCGTTCGCGGGGATTTTTTGTTTGCAAATATTTTATTCATTTAGGAATGCTGTGGTATACTTAACACAACATGGATTGGTCTACTCGCAAAAAATTAGGATGCATTACTATTCTTGTAGTAGTATTTATAGTAATAGTGGGCTACGTAGTCTACAAAACAATTCTTTCAAAGCCACAGACGTGCTTTGATGGTATACAAAACCAAAACGAGCAGGGAATCGATTGTAGCGGTGTATGCAGTCGTGTATGTGCGTTCCAGGCAAAGACCATTGTCCCTCTATGGTCACAGGTATTTCAGGTTACAAAGGGTGTTTACGGGGTTGTTGCATATGTTGAAAACCAGAATGTGACAGCCGGAGTAAAGAAAATTAATTACGAGTTTCGTGTGTACGATGACGAAAACATTCTTACAAGCGAGCCAATTACAGGAAGTACATTCATTGGTCCAAATGATAAAACTGCAATCTTTGAGTCGCCTGTTCAAACAGGGAATCGAATCCCAAAGACGGTGTTTTTCAAATTTACAACCGTACCGGACTGGATCACAACCGATGTCAGATACCAGGTTCCACAATTGAAAGCATCAAACACACTTTTAGCACATGAGGACACAGCGCCAAAGCTTTCCGCAGAGGTTGTTAATGACACGCTATTTAATTACAAAAATATTTCTGTGGTTGCTATTGTGTATGATACCGACGGAAATGCTTTAAATGCAAGTCAAACTTACCTAGAATCAATTGAGCAACAGTCTTCAGAAACGGTCTATTTTACATGGCCACAAAAATTTAACCGGCCGGTTGGGCGAATAGAAATTATTCCTCGGATTAATCCATTTGAGCAAGAATAAGGCTGTAATTTAAGGAGGAATAAATAGGTAAATTATGCTAGAATCTCCCCATGTTCGCGCGAATCTTTAAAAACGTAGATTGGGTCATGTGCGCCTTTTTGGTGCCTATTTTGCTTGCGGGACTTGTTACGATGTCTTCTTTTGGTGTACAAACGTCCTATTTGCTTAAGCAGTCTATTTGGATAGTGGTAGCATTTATAGTGATGTTTTTTCTTTCAGGTATTGACGCTCAAATTTTTAAGAAGACCAAGACGCTTGTCTGGATTTTCCTTTTTGGAATCATTCTTCTAATTATTACGTTCCTATTGGGTCACACTGCAAAAGGCGCCACCTCATGGCTCCAGTTCGGCGGATTCTCTCTGCAGCCTGCTGATCCGATGAAGATGGTGCTCATTCTAGTATTGGCAAAATACTTGTCTCGTCGCCATATTGAAATTGCAAACTTTAAGCATATCTTCATTACGTTTGCGTATTGCGCACTACCGCTCGTTTTGGTACTTCTTCAGCCAGACTTCGGATCAGCTATGATCTTGGGAGTTATTTGGTTGGGAATGATGCTGGTATCAGGTATCTCTAAAAAACACCTTTCAATTTTGTTTGCGATCGGTCTTATTGCATTTGGAAGTTTGTGGCTTTTCATCTTTAAGCCTTATCAAAAAGCTCGAATCATAAACTTTGTAAATCCGATGGCCGATATTCGAAAGACAGGTTATAACGTGTACCAATCTGTAATTGCTGTAGGGTCAGGGCAGGTGCTTGGAAAAGGGGTGGGATACGGAACTCAGTCGCGACTCAACTTCTTGCCAGAATATAAAACTGACTTTATTTTTGCAGCATTTGCGGAAGAGTGGGGACTTATAGGATGCCTTGTCCTCCTGCTTTGCTTTAGTGTTGTTATATGGAGAATGTTTAAAATCGGAATGCTTGGGTCATCAAATTTTGAGATTTTATATTCGCTCGGTATTTCCATATTCTTCATGAGTCATATTATTGTAAACATTGGTATGAACATTGGGATTATGCCGGTTACTGGTATCGCACTTCCGTTTATGTCGTACGGTGGTTCGCATCTTCTTACCGAGTTCGCAGCGCTCGGAATCCTTATGAGTATGCGAGGATATAACCGATCGATTCACAGAGATGAAACAAAGAATGAATTTCTTGGAATGTAACAATAAAGCCTCTTCGTTTGAAGAGGCTTTAGTTCTTATTGAGGAAATAAAGAAGTCAGATCTTTAATTTTTTCGAGTGCAGTATCCAGTACGTGATTGTTAATGGAATATTTTCTTTTTCTTCCATCCATCTCCACGGTTACCACATTCAGCTTTCTTAAAATTCGAAGCTGTTCTGAGCCCATAGACTGGGTCATTCTTAGTTTCGAGTAAATCTCAGTCACGGTTATACCAGGAGACTCTAACAATAATTGAAGAATTCTTTGGCGCATCGGATTATTCAATGTACGCATTAGCGAATCTGCAAATTTTAACATCTTAGCATCATCATCAGAGATTACTTGTTTGATAGGAGGGTTCAACATTCATTTTGTTTTAAGGTGAAATAAATCGTTAATATTATAACACATAAGTTAATTATATGCAAGATTATCCCTTTGTCAATACAAAGGGATTTCTTAAGGCTTTAAAACTCGATTGCCAACAATTGCCTACTTGGCGATATGCTATACTCATCTCATGAATTTTTTACACGTCATAATCCTCGGAATTGTCGAAGGAATTACAGAGTTTTTGCCAATTTCCTCAACGGCGCACCTTGAATTTGCAAGTCATTTACTTGGTATTGCTCAAAGTGAGTTCGTAAAAAGCTTTACCATTGCCATTCAGTTGGGTGCCATTTTAGCGGTGGTCATCGTATACTTTAAGCGATTTTTTCAGTCAGCAAAAGCATGGCGAAATATCATTGTTGGTTTTATACCAACAGGAATTATAGGGTTTATTCTCTATAAACTTATCAAACAGTTTCTTCTTGGTAATGTTTGGATTGCGGCAATCATGCTCATCCTCGGGGGAATTATAATCTTAATCGTAGAGAAAAAGTTTTCGAGGAAAGCAGAAGAGTCCTATTCTGTTAAATCAATCGAAGACCTTTCCATTGTTGAGATGTTAAAACTTGGTGTTATTCAGGCTGTTGCAACTATTCCAGGAGTTTCACGATCGGGAGCGATTATTATCGGAGGTATGAGTATGGGGATTCCTCGAAGTGTTATTGTAGAAACAGCATTCCTGCTTGCTATTCCTACGATGGCTGCTGCAACGGGATATGATTTACTAAAAACAGGATTTTCATTTTCAGGTACAGAGTGGCTCCTGATTCTGGTGGGCGCATTCGTGTCATGTGTTGTAGCGTACATCTCTACCAAGTGGCTTATTAGGTTCGTATCTCGATCAAATTTTAAAGTATTTGGCTGGTATCGAATTATTGCAGGTGTTGTCTTTTTAATAATTTTTTTCATCATAAAATAGTATGAATCTACCTTACCCAATAATTATATTTTTTGCGCGATGGTTTCCATGGGTTGTTATTTTAGTCACCCTTATCTTTTTTTATAGTCAGTACAAGCATCATAAAAAGAAGTTGGGTATGGAGCTTTTGGTAGTAACCGTTTCCATATCGGTTGCTTGGGGGCTTTCTGGTTTGATAAAAATACTTACTCATATGCCGCGACCGTTTGTCGAGCAGGGAATACAAGGAAGCTTTTTCGTAAATAGTTTTGCATCATTCCCATCAGGTCACGCTGCAGTGTTTTTTGCGCTGGCTACGGTGGTGTTATTGTATGAAAAATCGATGGGGATTTTCTTATATATCTGCGCAGCGCTGATCGTTATTGCAAGAGTAGTTGCTGGTGTTCATTACTCGCTGGATATTTCAGTAGGTGCTTTGATTGGAATTGGCATCGGATACCTTGCGCATAGATACATTTCACTCCTTTGTCAAGGCTATCTTTTGAGGAAAAAACCTGTAAAATAGGCCTACTATGTGGAAAAAACGAATTTTAGCATTACTTTTATTAATCATTGCAGCAGCTATTGGATACTTTGTTTATTGGTCTCAGGTAACAAATAAAAAGCCTTTTAAGCTAGGACTCGACCTTTCAGGTGGAAGTTATTTGGTGTACAACGCAGATGTTTCTAAGGTTCCAGCAGGGGATGTTGGTAATTCAATGAACTCACTTAGAGATATTATTGAACGACGAGTAAACTTGTTTGGAGTTTCTGAGCCTCGCGTTTCAACGGAAACCTCAAGCCTTTCAGGAAATAAGGAATACCATTTGGTTGTGGAACTTCCTGGTGTGACTGATGTAAAGCAGGCGATTGCTATGATTGGTCAGACACCACTCCTAGAATTCAAAGTGGAAAACCCTAACTATAAAGCACCCAAGGATGGTGTTCAGGAGATTACCCTTGATGCAGCTTCAATTAAGGATGGTAAAATTGATATTTCGGCCGCAGTAGGGGCCTCAGAACGATTCGTTTCAGCTCCAACACCTTTGACAGGGCAGTACCTTTCTCGAGCCTCAGTTCAGTTTGATCCAACAACGCAAGCTCCCATTGTTTCACTCCAGTTTAATTCAGAAGGTGCAAAAATCTTCGAAGATATTACTGCAAAAAACGTAGGAAAGTCAGTTGCTATTTACTTAGACGGAGCAGCTATTTCTACGCCAACCGTGAATCAGAAAATTGCAGGAGGACAGGCTGTGATTACAGGAAATTTTACTGCAACAGAAGCAAAGCAGTTGGTAGGACGACTTAATTCAGGGGCGCTTCCAGTGCCTGTTGCACTCATTTCAACAGACACGATCGGACCTACACTTGGTACGGGTGCTATCCATGCGGGAATTCTTGCAGGACTTATTGGATTCCTTGCGATCGCATTCCTTCTTATTTTCTGGTACCGACTTCCAGGACTCCTTGGAGCAATCTCATTGGTAATTTACGCTATTATTTCACTTGCTCTCTTTAAACTTATTCCTATCACGCTTACATCAGCAGGAATGGCAGGATTTATTATTAGTCTTGGTATGGCAGTGGATGCAAATATTCTGATCTTTGAACGAATGAAGGAAGAAATGCATGATGGAAAATCAATCATGGAAGCTATTAAGATTGGTTTTGACCGAGCATGGAACTCAATTCGAGATGGAAATACTTCAAGTATTCTTACAGCGATTATCCTTTTCTGGTTTGGCTCTACTCTTATTCAGGGATTTGCCCTCACCTTTGGACTTGGAGTTATTATTTCTATGATCTCAGCAATTGTGGTAACAAGAACATTTTTGTACGCTGTTGCAGGTCTTGGAAATGGTCGAGTGAAGCGATTCTTGTACTCTAGTGGCATTTCTAAATAATCCACTTAGGTAATTTACTAAGAGTATCTATTTCAAAATTATATGTTTATCATTAAGTACAAAAAAATATTCTTCGCGCTCGCATTCATACTTGTGGCTGGATCTATTGTTGCCATGGCAATTAACGGATTCAAACTCGGTGTTGATTTTACCGGAGGCTCAGTCCTAGAAGTGTCGTATGACAAGCGACCAAGTACCGAAGTCATTAAGGGTCACATTCTTCCAATTCGTCCTGATGCTCAAATTCAGGAAGTGGGAACAAATGACCTTATGGTTCGAACAGAGCCTGTTGATCAGGCTGGTAAGGATGTTATTCTCTCAGCACTCTCATTTGACGATTCTCATGCAACAGAGAAGCGATTTAACACGATTGGTCCTTCAGTAGGAAAGGAGTTACGATCAAAGGCGATTCTTTCTGTGATTATCATGTCACTGGTGATCATCCTCTTTATCGCATTCGCATTCCGAAAAGTATCTAAGCCGATTTCATCATGGGCATACGGACTTATCGCAATTGTGGTACTTGTTCACGACGTGGTTATCCCTGCAGGATTCTTTGCAATCTTGGGATTGCAAGTTGATACGCTCTTCGTTGTAGGATTACTTACCATTCTCGGTGTTTCAATCAACGATACGATTGTGGTGTTTGACCGAATCCGAGAAAACCTTCATACGAATGAAACAAAGAAGATTAAGGAAGATTTCTCTTACACAGTAGGAAAGTCTATTAATCAGACGTTTGTGCGATCGATTATGACATCGCTTACTGTTCTTATCGCACTTGCAGCGCTTTGGGTGTTTGGACCAGAAGCAACTCGAAACCTTTCGATTGCCATGTTCCTCGGAATGTTCTTCGGAACATATTCAAGTATTTTCCTTGCAAGCCCACTCTTGGTAGTGTGGAATAATTGGAAAAACAAGAAAGCATAATAAGCCAAGTACTATGTAAGTACGATAAAAGCCGGACACACAGTGTCCGGCTTTTATTCATTTGTTACTCACCAAAGTATTTTTTTATAAAGTCTACAATAGTGGCGGGGCTCAAATTCTCATGGTCTGTTGCCCAGTCGTCGAAGTCATCAGGCTCTAAGTGCTCAGGTGAAATAAACAATCGCCCTTTAATAATCTCGAGGGTTGCTATTTTTTCGTCCTGTTTTTCCTCGTTATCTTTTTTAAAAATCTTTAAGATATCAAAAGAGGGAATAGAGTCCATAAGTTCTCTTGCAGCGACGGGGCCTCCTTTAAAGCTGAGTGAGCCACAGGCGTAGCCTAGCGGCTGAAGTGCCTTTTCAAGTTTTCCGTAGAAGTTTCTCGATTGGGTCTTTACGATGTTTTTCGCATCTTGAGTTTTTTCCTCAAGAATAGAGTCATAATTGGGAATGTTCAGTTGTGCTAATTGCATGGTTTTAGATTTGATTCGTATGCATCATACAGATATTTTATTTTTTGTCAATATTTCTCCATAGTCTTTTAAAAGTGGTATAATGGTTAAGTTACACCTAACTTAACCTTACTATTATGATTATTCTATGGATTCTTATCGCGATTGTGGCAGCGCTCATTCTTTGGGCTATTGCGTCTTATAACAGATTTATAACGCTTAAAAACCGCGTTTCTGAGGCGTGGGCGGACATTGACGTGCAGTTAAAGCGTCGATATGACCTTATTCCTAACTTGGTAAATACCGTTAAGGGATATGCGGCTCATGAGTCTGGAACCTTGGAAAAGGTGATTGTGGCTCGAAACAGTGCTATGGCAACCATGTCGGGCTCTGGGTCACTTACGGAAAAGGTAGCAGCAGAAAACCAACTTTCAACGTCTCTTAAATCTATTTTTGCGCTTTCTGAAAATTATCCTGACCTAAAGGCAAACACCAACTTCCTCGAACTTCAGCGAGAACTATCTGATACAGAAAATAAAATTCAATCATCACGACGATTCTACAATGGTAACGTGAAAGATTACAACACGATGCGTGAAGTCTTTCCGGGAAGCATTATCGCAAATATATTTCATTTTGGCGCAAAGGAATTGTTCCAGCTTGGGGAAGATGATGCAGCGCGGAATGTTGTAGAAGTTAAATTTTAATTTATATGCAAAATAACAACTCAAAAATAAATACGGTTCTCCTACTCGTCCTGATTATTCTTGTGGTTTTCGGAATCATACTGATTGCTGTAAAAACTGATCGGCCGAAAGATGATGCCTTCATACCGCTTACCTCAAACGAGGAGGTAGTTGGAACTCATGAAGTTCCGACAGGTCCGTTTCTTACGGAAGAAGCATATATTCCGCCAGCTCCTATACAAAATTCTACGAGCTCAAATCAAGCGGGTTCATATACTTTCGCACCCCTTACCACAACATATATTACAGCTCAAAATTGGCCGCCAAAGGTTTCGATGCTTTCCGAACCCTATAACTGTCCCGGAATTCCTGGGCCACGGACAATAAACGGAAAAATGTATTGTGTTGACATGAAAGCCCAAAGGGCCAGTGGAAGTATTTTTACTGATTTCACCTACAGTACGGACACAACCCAGATTACATTTACTCTTCGTTTCTCTCAATGTACTAATTATGATGGGGCACAAAAAAACGCTTGTGAAATTGAGCGTGCAAAGTTTAATCCAGATCAAATTATAATTAATGCTCATATTTAGTCGAATCATCTAATTGAAGTAGTAATATAAAAATATGCAAAATAACAACTCAAGTCTTAATACAGTATTACTCGTAATTGTAATCATCCTACTTATCATAGGTATTTGGTTTGTTGCGCGAAGAGATACAGCAACTATTATTCCTGTTGATATTAATCAGCGACAGATTGAAACAGGGGCAGATGAAGATCGAAGTGCGTCTAATACAACCACAACAGTCCCCACCTCATCTACATCAGGAACTTCTACGACGGTACAGCAGACAACTCAAACAACCACTCAAACCCAGTCGTCAATGAAGGTGTCACCAAAGTTTGGTTTAAAATACCCGGCAGGCGCTCAGATTTCGGAGTCTTATTATTTAACGCCCGGCCAGACAGCTAACGGTGTTCCTGAGAATCAAGGCGCATCCCAAGCAACTATTACTATTTCCAATATGGTAATTTCTTGGGGGAGTCACCAAGGCGCATGTTCTCCAGATGAATTTGGTTCTTTCAGATATGGAATATCAACGACTGCCTGTGTAAAGGGAATGCGAGCACAAGCAGGTGTAGAAGACGTGAGATATGCTCTCACACAGCGTGAAATAAGCATTTTTGGAGATTTTGTGTTAGCAAACAGATAAAAGGTTATTTATGGCAACACTCTATACTCACCAAGATTCTAATATTCGAAAAACATGGCTTCTGATGTCCGTATTTTTTGTGGTGCTTGTAGCCATTGGGTTTGCACTTGCATACGTGTATAACAATCCGATGATTTTGGTATTGTTCGCAGTCATTTCGATCGCGATGAACATCATCGCGTATTGGCAGTCTGACACGATTGCCTTGTCACAAGCGCATGCGCATCCGGCGGATGGTCCTGAGTACTTAGAGCTTCATAGAATAGTTGAAAATCTTTCGATTACTGCAGGTCTTCCTAAGCCTCGCGTATACGTCATTCACGACCCCGCGCCGAACGCATTTGCGACTGGTCGCGATCCGGAACATTCTGCAGTCGCTGTTACCACGGGACTTTTGGATATTATGGATAGAAGCGAACTTGAAGGAGTCATTGCTCATGAGCTTTCACATATCGGAAACCGCGACGTATTGATCGCCACTGTGGTTGTGGTCCTAGTGGGTCTTCTTGCAATGGTCTCGGATTTCTTTATGAGAAGCATTATTTTCGGAGGCGGAAATCGCGACAATGATCGTGAAGGGGGAAGTGGCTTGATTATGATTCTCGGAATTGTCGCCATCATTCTTGCGCCGATTGTGGCAACACTGATTCAGCTCGCGATTTCGCGCAAACGTGAATTTCTTGCGGATGCGTCAGGAGCGCTCCTTACGCGTTATCCAGAAGGGCTGGCTTCCGCGCTTCACAAAATCCATGCATATAATCAGCCTATGAAACACGCCTCAAGCGCAACGGCTCATTTGTATATTTCAAATCCATTCGGTTCAAAATCAAGTTTTGTCACAAAATTATTTGCAACGCACCCGTCGGTGGAGGAACGTGTGAAGGCGCTGCTTAATAAGTAATATATGAATCCCTACCCAGAAAAATACTTTGACCAGCATAAAAACCCTGAGCCGAGAGCCGGCAGTTTTTCGGAACAACTTTCACAAGAGGGTTTTGAGCGTGTTAAAAATGAATCACTTGCAGCACTTTCAAAGAAAATCGAACTACTTGATAGTGTTTTAGATGGAATAAAGAAAGGGTATCCAAGCGAGGCTTTTGAGATTGGGAAAGGAGTCATTAATGAAACATTTGAACAATTATCAGCAAGGAAAGAATATTTGGAAGACTCTTTGCAGCATTTCGATACGCCAACTTATAAAGGCGAGATTGAAGAGTATATAAAAACAATTACAGAACTGTTCGGACTTACGATGACAATGACAAAAAGTAACAATGCAGTGAGTTCCTATCAGGATTTTGAGCTCCTTATTGGAGCACTTGAAAAGCAACGTGAACTACTTAAAGAGAAGCAGTATCCTGATTCCGAGATAGAATTTTCAGAAAACTAAAGCGCTCTTGCGGCGTATCCAATAATAAGAATACCAATGAAGTTAAACGTAAACGAAATAGGAATAAATTGAGAGAGTTTCATGTTTGAAAATCCGAGCATGCTGATGCCAAGCTCATCCGGAAGCGGGGAAGCGATAATAAGACCTCCAATAAAAAATACAAACCATCGGAAAAATTTCATGTGAGTCAGTTTTTCAAGTCGCTTGCTTGGCTCGCGCAATTTAATGGCATGCATCAGATCGTTTGAGAAGCGGTCACGTACAAACTTAAAAATAACAAGGTCGCCAACTACGGCACCAAGTGCACCAAGAAGAGCCACAATGACAGGAGAGTGCAGTATTGCCATCTCGCCAAGCGCAGCGATAGCTGGCGCGGTTGTAAACACTGATGTAAAAAACATTCCAACAATAAAACTTCCTAGAAGGGCGAATTGGTGGAGAGATGCAATGGCTTGGCCAATGATTCCGGTTCTAACAAGAATAATGGCAATAAGTATACTTAAAAATACTAACGCGCCATCCTGAATCAGGTTATGTTTTAACTGAGAGTCCATTGCCATAGGCTCATAATTGTAGCATAAATATGCCTTTAAATAAGGACTTAATGGGATTAGGCAATTTGTAAAAGGTATGGTACACTGGATTCCGTATTATCCTCTGTAATGTGTTTTGACATACTGCAAGGACTGGTACGGGTCGGAGTTAGTAGAGTAGTATTTTTTAAAACACATGACAAAATTGTTTGTAGGAAACCTTTCATGGTCAACAACAGATGATTCACTACGTGCCTTCTTTGAACAAGTTGGACAGGTTGAATCAGCTCGAGTTGTCATGGACAAAATGACAGGACGATCACGAGGCTTCGGTTTCGTTGAAATGCCTAACGCAGAAGAAGGAGCAAAGGCAATCGCTGACTTGAATGAAAAAGACCTTGATGGTCGAAACATTCGAGTTAACGAAGCTCTTCCAGAAGGAGAGCGCCCAGCTCGACGAGAATTCTCAGGAGGTGGAAACCGAGGTGGTTTCAACCGAGGAGGTGATCGTGGCGGAGACCGAGGAGGTTCTTGGAGCCGATAATCGGAATCACAAAAAATCCCTTACGGGATTTTTTGCTTGGGGCAACTTGATTAATCATAAAAATATGGTAATATGATTTCGAAATTTACATTGATTTAAAACCCAAAAACAACGAATTCATGAGCCATCCTAAATCGAAGACAAGACAGAAGTTATTTATTAGGACAAAGATAATGCTTCCTGGTAAAGCTGCGCCAAAAGGTGCAACCATTGCGAGTCAGCTGAAAAGGATTGAAGCGGAAGCAAACAAGCGCGGGATTTTAAACTTCAATATCGATTCTAGTGTCACAAGCAGTCCGGTAGCCGAACGCGTCAGTAAGCCAGATTTTCGAAAAAGCCGCCTGATAGTTTTTCAAAAAAAGTTTCGCATGAAAATCTTCTGCGCGACTTGGAGCCTGCAGGAGAATATCTCGTATTCGGAATGATCGATGCCCTTGAAAGGGTGATAGAGCTTATCAAGGCTGGCGCGCTGGAAAAAAGCAACTTTGTTATTGTAATTTACCTAAGCGGCAGCAAAGACGGTGTGCATCCTGGTCTGCGCGTATGGCATAACGACAGCGGAGTTCTCGGACTAAGACGAATTGAGTTTTCTGACGACTACGTGCACAGCGGCGGACGCGGCGCGCTTATCGGCCAGGAGTTGGCTGAGTAATTCTTTGTACAACTGTAAAATAATCGCCAGACTTCCTAAAGGAAGTCTGGCGATTTTCGTTTCTGGTATAATTGCCAACATGAAGCCTTCCGACCTCAAAAAATTCCAAAAAACTGTCTGGGATTATTATCATGCAAATAGACGCCACGAGTTGCCGTGGAGAAAGAATACGAAGCCGTACAATGTGTACGTTTCGGAGATTATGCTTCAGCAGACACAAGTAGACAGAGTAGTAGATTTTTTCAATAAGTGGATGAAGGAATTTCCAACAGTGAAGGCACTTGCAGAGGCTAAGCAGTCGGACGTACTTCGGCTATGGAAAGGGCTTGGATACAATTCGAGGGCAATTCGCATGAAAAGGTC
Source organism: uncultured Candidatus Saccharibacteria bacterium (assembly GCA_964628065.1). Classification (GTDB taxonomy): domain Bacteria; phylum Patescibacteriota; class Minisyncoccia; order Phycocordibacterales; family UBA1006; genus CAIXMG01. The sequence goes on along the minus strand of CAZVLM010000001.1, from coordinate 21,874 downwards.
AGCGGAAATTATTATGCAAAGATTTAAAGGAAAATTTCCCCAGACGTATGAAGATATTCTTTCACTACCAGGAATCGGTCCGTATACAGCGGGAGCGATTTCTGCGTTTGCATACAATCAGCCTGTCTCGATGATTGAGACAAATATTCGACGAGTGTACTTGCATCATTTTTTCTCGGAGTCCCAGTCAAAACACACCCGCCCGCTTCGCGTGGCACCCTCTCTAAAAGAGAGGGCAGTCTCCGTCGAGACCGAACTCCAATCGGAGCAAACCCTCTCTTTTAGAGAGGGTCGACACGAAGTGCGGGGTGTGTTTGGGGTGCATGATAGGGAACTTCTAAAACTCATAGAAAAAACTGTCGACAAAGAAAACCCTCGTGAATGGTATTGGGCGCTCATGGACTACGGGTCGTATTTAGGAAAATCGATTCCTAATCCTAATAAGAAAAGTAGGCACTATACCAAGCAATCAAAATTTGAAGGAAGTAATCGCGAGATTCGCGGAAAGATTTTGGAAATTCTTTTAGAAAAGAAAAAGCTCTTGATTGAGAAGCTCGAAGAGAAATTGGAAAGTCTTTCTGATGATAAGGATAGAATTGAAACTATTGTGAGCGGGTTGGAGAGGGAGGGGTTTTTGATACTTAAAAATGGGAAGGTTGTTTTGAAATAATTGTTCCACGAGTTAAGGCGTAACGATATAAATTATCATTACGCCTTTTCTGTTAGTTTTTTATTTGTTTAGCTATGGAATGGTTGTGTGTGATGCAAGCTTCCACCACGTGTTGCGCGATTGATGGAGATTATTATGGCCCCCTTTGACGCTTTTTTCAAATCTTTCTTATACTCCGCTATCTCTGCAATGGTAAGTCCGTTTTGGTAAGCCATCAGAAGCCCGTATAGGTTTTTTTTGGGATAAGCTATATTGATATAGGTCTTAATGCGTGTTGCTTTTGATTGCTTATCCAGTGGAGATGCAAACCTCCAATCGCTAATTACTTTACCTAATGTTTTATCGGCAGGGTCGAAATCTCCTTCTTTTACAGCTAGTCCGTGTACAAACATAGTTACTTTTTCTGATTATATAATAGTTCCGGACAAATATAGCATATTAAGATATTTTGTCAAGTCATCTGTGGATAAGGTATACTAGACTCATGAAAACGTACTTTGATGAGGCCTACGAAAAATTGAATACCGCTCAGAAGAAGGCCGTAGATGCCATAGAAGGTCCCGTAATGGTTGTGGCAGGTCCAGGAACCGGCAAGACGCAGGTGTTGGCTCTTCGCATTGCTAATATTCTTAAGAAGACAGACACATTGCCTTCAAGTATTCTTTGCCTTACGTTTACCCGATCCGGAGTCGCTGCTATGCGAGCTCGTCTCGAAAGCTATATCGGAACAACAGCTCGAGATATTAAAATTTCAACCTTCCACGGATTTGCGATTGATCTCGTACAAAAGCATTTTAACCTCCTTGGCTTCGATCACATTCCCGAACTCCTTGATGATAATCAAAGTGTTGCAATGGTGGACAGTCTTTTACAAGAAGGAGAATGGGAATACATTCGTCCGCGAACCGATCCTGCAAAATATTTCGGCGACTTAAAACAATTAATTTCCCTGATGAAGCGTGAGCGACTTTCACCTGAATCTTTTTCATTAGAAGTAGATCGCGACATAGAATTTTTGAAGAATGATCCAGACAGTATTTCATCACGAGGGCCAAGCAAAGGACAACTTAAGAAAGAAATAGAAAAAAAGATTGAATCATTGTCGCGAACCAAAGAAGTCGTCTCATTTTATAGACAATATGAATCTGCCAAAAAAGACGCGAATCTCATGGACTATGATGACGCCTTAGAATATGTCGTACAACTCGTAGAAGAGTATGAGGATGTGCGTGCTGATATTTACGAAAATTATCAATACGTGCTGGTAGATGAGCATCAGGATTCTTCGTTGGTGCAAAATAATTTCTTGAAGGCGGTATGGCAGGAAATAGAACTTCCAAATATTTTCGTGGTGGGGGACGATCGCCAGCTTATTTATGGATTTTCCGGAGCATCACTTGATTATTTTTCCGAGTTTAGGCACGCGTTTGGAAAGGCTCAGTTAATAACGCTTCAGGAAAACTATCGATCAACAGCGCCCGTATTAAGCCTCGCGGATACGCTTTTAAAAAGCTCTATTACAACTGATGCCTTAAAAAGTAATCGAAAAGGTGATGAAAAGATCAATCTTTCACAATTCCGATTTTCCCGTGATGAAATAATAGGTGCGGGGCTTTATTTTAAAAAGCAGATAGACCAAGGCGTTTCACCAGACGAATGTGCACTACTTCTTCCTAAGAATTACCAAGTACGCTCAGCTGTTTCTACGCTCCGTGACATGGGGCTTCCTGCACAGTCAGAAACCAGTGTTTCGCTGTATACACTTCCCGAAGCTAAAAGCTTTATCCGAGTCCTTGGAATTTTGGCCAATCCAGATGATTCAGTATTAATTACTGAGTCACTCCTTGATGCTACAAGCGGTATCGATCCAATGAGGGCTTACAAGTTTTTAAGAGTAACAAAAAAGTCAGACAAAGTAACTGTACAAGACTTAATTGATTACCAAAAAGACGCAGGCATGTTCCATGATCAAGACCCTATCGTAAAATGGGGAACAGACCTTAGTCATTGGATAAACAAACTAACCCACGAAACGATTCCATGTGTTATTTCAACGTTGGGGAATGAGTTATTAATTGATCGATCACACGGGCATAAAGCATTACTCAGATCTATCGAGGTAGTTCGAAGCCTTATTTTAAGTTCGGAAGCGTGGTATGCAAAACATCCTAATGGAACCCTTAAGGAATTTATTGCGTACCTAGGGCGCCTTGCAACGTACGGAACCCAAATCAGCGTAGCAGCTTTCGCAGCGGAATCAGGCATTCGAGTCATGACTTTGCACAAATCAAAAGGACTTGAGTACGAGTATGTATGGATCGGTCACATGAACGAGGAAGTAGTGATGTCAGAAAAAAGGAGCGCCTTTACGCTTCCTGAAAAAATAGAAGAGCGCATTGCGGCGCGTGATGTGATGACCGCAAAAAGGGAGTTATATGTGGCACTTACTCGTGCAAAACGATACGCAACTATTTCATATGCATTAAACAGTGATAGTGGAAGCGACATTACACTATCGCGAATCGTTGAAGAATTGCCAGTAGATCATTTTGAGAAAATTGACGCAGAAGAAAACGAGAAGCGTATCATCGAAAATGATCCTCGATTGTACGCATTGAAACCTGCTGTTTCTCCAGAAGAAGATATAAAAACAGCCGTAAAGGAATTCGTAAAAGAGTCATTTGCGGAAAATCGAGTATCCGTAACACTCCTTAATAACTTTTTTGAGTGTCCTTGGAAGTGGTACTTTAGAAATTTTTTGAAACTTCCCGAGGTAAAAGGTGTTTCGCTTGCGCTTGGATCGGCGGTACATGTTACGATTGAGCATTTATTGAAAGAGAATACGCTTCCAGCAGAGGTTGAAATTAAGAAGATTATCATGACATCGCTTCAGCGTGAAGGGGTGCTTGATATGCGAGATATTGCACGACTTGGTAAAGACGCATGGACTGCCGTCTCGGGTTGGATTGAAAATTATTATCCTAATCTAGCGAAAGATCGCCAATCAGAACGAAGCGTTTCATATCGCGATCCGCAGTTTTCAAATTTAACAATGTACGGAAAGATCGACCTTACTGAACGGTTTCCTGATGGAACGATGACGGTAACCGACTTTAAAACAGGAAGCAGTAAGACGACTGGCATGATTGAAAAGCGTGATGATGAAGGTCGCATGTCGAGTTACTTGAGACAACTCGCCATGTATTCTTACCTTCTTGAAGGGACAGGAAAGGATGCTCATGTAGACCAATCACGATTGCTTTTCCTTGAATCTGAAAAAGGAGATAAAAACGCATTGTATTCTGCGCATATTAGCAATGCAGAAGTAGAGCTCCTTATCAAAGACATTGCAGACTATCAGTCACTTGTTTCAAGCGGGGAGTGGATGGACCGACCTTGTGTGGCGAAGTCTTATGGGGCAAATAGCGAATGTGAGTTTTGTAAGAGGGCGAAGGTGATTTTGGGAAATTAACAAATTATTAAGTAGGTGTATACTTTCAGTATGAATAATTACGAACAATTCGGAAGCCATGGAAAAGACCCTAAGGCAGAAATTATGGCACTGTGGAACGATTCTATGGTGATGGGGAGAAACGACTATGAAGGCGGGGAGTTTCAGAAGATTATGATGGAGCTAAATGCTGGGACTATTACCCCAGATGAGGCACTTGCGAAGGTTCATGGCATGATGGATTCAAAGCAAGATTATAATTAAAAAAGCGGCGTAATTGCCGTTTTTTAGTAGATGTGATACATTCGTAGTAAATGATGTTCCTGTAATGTGCATCAGAAAGAATCTTCACTCTCTTAAAGTGTGCGACAGCTGGTAACCGTCCTGGGCCAGCTGTTTTTTATTGAGTAAACTGCTACAATAGATCCATATGATTTTCAGCAAAAAAGACAAAAAGATTCGAGTTGCTATTAACGGATTCGGTCGTATCGGGCGAGCATTTTTAAAAATTGCATGGGAGCGAAACGATATTGAAGTCGTTGCGTTTAACGACCTTGGAACACTAGAAAGCTTGTCCTACCTTCTTAAGCATGACACTGTGTACCGAACATGGAATCATGATATTTCGCATGATGGAAAAAATATGACGGTAGATGGAAAGACGATTGTATTCGTTTCTGAAAAAGATAGCACCAAACTTCCTTGGAAGGAACTTGATATTGATGTTGTTGTTGAATCAACCGGTTTGTTTACTTCGTATGAAAAAGCAAAGTTTCATATAGATCAAGGTGCAAAGAAAGTGGTGATTACAGCACCAGCAAAAGATGGTGAGCTAGTAGGCGCGGAAGCGGTACCAGGTGCAACCATTCTCATGGGTGTAAACGAAAATCAGTTTGGAACATGTGATATTACATCAAATGCTTCATGTACTACAAACGCTGCGTCACCCCTTATTGGTATTCTTGACGAGGCGATCGGAATCGAAAAAGCTATTTTGAATACGGTGCATGGATATACCGCGTCACAGGCATTAGTAGACGGACCAAGCAAGAAAGACCTTCGTGAAGGACGAGCAGCGGCTATGAACATTGTGCCATCTTCAACAGGTGCAGCAATTGCCGTTGCGAAAGCGTATCCAAGCCTTGAAGGATTGTTCGATGGAATCTCAATCCGAGTTCCTGTGGTTGCAGGATCAATAGTGGATGTAACATTTATTGCAAAGAGAAATACAACAGCCGAAGAAGTAAACGAACTTCTCAAGAAAGCAGCGAAAGATCCGCGATGGATGCCAGTATTTGATGTGACAGACGAACCACTTGTATCATCAGACATTCTCGGAAACACGCACGCTTCAATCGCAGACCTTGAAATGACGCGCGTTGTCGGCGGAAACTTAGTAAAAGTTATGGCGTGGTATGACAATGAGTGGGGGTATACGAGTAGTTTGGTTGAGCATGTTATCAAGACAGGGAAGAGTATTAAATAAAAGCACTAAAAGCCTTATAGTAAGGGCTTTTTTGCTACTATTGACTTTATTACTATAATGTGATAATATATATTATATAAGTTCTTCAAAATGTTTGAATGGTGATCAGAGATCCTTGAAAGGATTTGTTATCACCATTTAAATCACATAAATTGAATACTCATGCAAAACACAGAAACTAAGCTAACAGAGCAAGAAAGAATTGATTTAGTTGCAAATCGCATTTATGCCTACTATCTTCAAATTATAGAATATAAGAGGAAGATGGGCGTTAAAACATTTGTAATTGACCACGTACATCCCGGCGAGCTGGACTTTAGTCTGGTAGCACTTGAAAATAAGTACGACGGCAAGAGTACCTGGAGAGAGGTATTAGAAATACCTAATGGTGTTGGTGCCTGGCACACACTTTCATCCAATGAAGTTCCAAATTTCAAAGAAATGGGTGAAAATACCGATGGTAAATTCTACGTCAATATCGAAAAAGTTCTTCTGAAGGTTTCGAAGTTACTTTCCAAAAGCGGTATTGCGAACTATTGTGACGACGAACCAAATAATATGTTCAGTCGTTATTTTTACAACTCAGACAAGTTTTGGCTAACTATTGTTCTTTAAAGAGCAGTACTTATCCAATTATAAGGCCACCTTAAAATGGTGGTCTTTTTGTTGTCTTATAAAAATTTCTCTGGTAAGCTTTAAGCATGGAACAACCAAATTTCGTAGATTTAACAGACTACAGCAATATTGAAGAAAAGTTCCCATTTCCAAAAGGACTTAATGATGTAAAGCCCGAAGACTTTGGGAAAGAGCTAGAAGATAGTTACGAAGATCGAGAAGACTTAAAGAAGGCTGCTTAGCTTATAAAAGTTTGAAAAACTAGACAAAAGATAACGCATATGCTATATTGCATGTGCGTTATTTTTCTCTTATTTTTAAGTATGAACTCCTTAAAGAGTTCTTTTTAGACCCTCCTATGCTAATGCTTCGGTAGGGCAAGCAAGGGCGGAATGACGAATATGAACCACACTTTTATTATTACCGTGGTTTCGGGTCATTTACGGCCCACTTATTTTTAGTATGTATACAATGAAACAGGCACCTATTGGTGACCCTTACTCAAGCCGAAAGCCTTCACGAGGAGGAAAGCGGTCTTTTAACAGCGCAGGACCATCACGGTCTTCTTCAGGGCGTCCATCATTTGGCGGATCACGGCCTTCGCGATTTGGAGGTGGTGGAGGATCTCGCTTCGGAAATCGAGGAGGTGGATCTCGAGGAGGCGGACGAAAGTTTGCTGGCGAGAATATCGACATCTCAAAATTCATTAACCGAGCAACAACAACCGTAGAGGAAGTGTTTACGCCAGTTCACACGTTCAGTGATTTTAAAGTTGATGACCGACTCAAGCAGAATATTGCACGAAAAGGATTCATCCTTCCAAGCCCTATTCAGGACCAGGCTATTCCAAACGCATTGGATGGACGAGATATTATCGGTCTTGCAAATACAGGAACTGGTAAAACAGCTGCGTTTTTGATCCCAACAATCAACAAAATTCTTAATGACAAGAAGCACAAGGCAATTATTATTACACCAACACGAGAACTTGCGATCCAGATTCAGCGAGAGTGCATCGAACTTACAAAGGGGTTGGCAATGTTCAACGTTACCTGCGTAGGTGGAGCACCAATCCGACCTCAGATCATGGCTCTTGCTCAGAAGCACAACATTATTATCGGAACTCCAGGACGATTGAAAGATCTTTTTGAACAGGGAAAACTTGACCTCTCTGATGTTTCAACAGTAATTCTTGATGAGGCTGACCGAATGCTCGACATGGGATTCATCGACGATGTTCGATACTTCCTTCGACAGATTCCTGACAAGCGACAGATGTTGTTGTTCTCGGCAACTATGGCGCCTGTTATCGAAAAGCTTGTTCATGAATTCTTGAACAGTCCAGTAAAGATTTCAGTGAAGTCTCGAGACACTTCGAAAAATGTGGACCAGGACGTGGTTCGAGTACAGGATAAAACCAAGAAATTGGAAATCCTATGCGGACTCCTTACTTCTCCAGAATTTTCAAAAGTACTTGTGTTTGCTGAAACAAAACGATCAGTAGACCGACTTGAAAAAGATCTACAGTCACATGGATTCAAGGCTGAAGCGATTCACGGAGATAAGCGTCATCGGGAACGACAGCGAGCGCTTGCATCATTCTCAACAGGAAAAAATCAGATTCTTATCGCGACTGACGTTGCGGCTCGAGGGCTTGATATTTCTGGAGTAACGCACGTAATCAACTACGAAATTCCACAGTCATATGACACTTATGTTCACCGAATCGGCCGAACAGGACGTGCCAACCAGAAGGGAATTGCGTTGACGTTCGTATAGCCTTAGAACCTGCCAATCGGCGGGTTTTTTGATATAATAAACTTATGAAAAAAATAATCTTCGTAATCATAGGAATCATCATTATTGTCGGTATCGCCCTTGCGGTAACTTATTCTAAGCAGTCTTCTACTCAAAAAGAGGTGGTAGAAATTTCTGAAAGTACGCCAATTACTAGTAGAGAAGTTGAAACATTGGCACCTGCGACCACTGGTAAAAAGATGTCATTTGGGAATTTTGTAAAACAAGGAGGTTCTTATCAATGTGCCGTAAGTCAATATATTGATCCAAGTTATACCACTACTACCAATGGAACGATTTATCTTTCGAGCGGATTAGTTCGAGGGGATTTCACGACCAACTCTGGAGGTGAGTCAATGAAAATTTCATTTATTAAGCGTGACGGTTTTGTTTATACATGGATAGCTGGAACTACGCCAGGATATAAGACACCAGCTTTAGAAACTGCTCCTTCGTCAGGACAGTCCGGTTGGACTCCCGACATGGTTAAAGATTATGATTGCAAAACCTGGATGGCGGACGCTTCATTATTCACGATTCCAAATATACAGTTTGAGACGCTAAAGTAAAATTCACCGAGAATTCAACATGCCTGCGATTAGGCGGGTTTTTTGGTATACTTACCTTGTAATGAATAAACTAACATACTGGGTGATAGGTATTTTTGTCCTAATAATTGGAATTATTGTTTTTATAAGTAATGTAGCAGTTATTCCTTATAAGCATCCTATAACTAATGATGGAGATTGGATTCTTGCTGAAAATTGCATGAATTCTGATTCAGATAACATAAATCAATGTGTTGAAAAACAACGAGGAGTTCAAAAAGTAGGCTATGTAACTCTTTGGGAATGGATTGGTCTTAAAAAGGAAGCCTCTATTAGAAATAATCTTAATCAAAAGGTGTCTCGGTAATCTGCTCTGAAACAGGTTTTATTATAATAAATATATTATGGAAACTATCACTTACCAAGGGAAAATAATAGAAGTCGTTGAAAAGAAAGTTGAAGTTAACGGCAAAGAAAAGACGTTTGAGTTGGCTCGCAGGTCGCCAGGCGTGCGACTTATTGTCCCAACGGAAGGCGGCATCATCCTTTCGAAAGAATTTCGCCATGAATTAAATGGATTTGATTACCATCTTCCCGGAGGAAAGGTATTCGATACGCTCGGCGAGTATAATGAATTTCTTAAGTCAGGAGCGGATATTATTGAGGCTGCCAAAGCTGCTGCAATCAAAGAAGCAAAAGAAGAAATGGGAATTATTGTAAAAGACCTGTCTTTCTTCCATAAATCAGTATGTGGCGCCACGGTAACATGGGACTTGTTCTATTTTGTCGTGAACGAATTCGAGAAAGAAACTCAAGAACTAGAAGAAGGAGAGGATATTGTCACCGAAGTAGTGTCTGTAGAAAGAGCCCGAGAGATGTGCCTAAAGGAAATGAGTGAAGAACGGAGCGCGCTCGTTCTTTTGAGATATTTAACTATATAAATATGGATTTTTATAAAAAATACGGAATTAAATTAACGGCTTCACTATTTCTCGCAGCAGTATCTTTGATACTGATTAACTTGCATGCAAACATAATAGGTTTTTTCAAAGGTTTTTCATTAACGATGCATATGTATACGTCGTGGGTACAAGACCACAAGCTCGTGGCATTTATTGTATTATTGTTAATATGGTATGCATTTATATGGCTCATAACAAGAAAACGACCTTAATCGGCCGTTTTCTTTTTTAGCTACAAATTTGATATAATAATCATATGAAAAAACTCATCTTTTTTATTATAAAATTGCTTGCGATTGCGGGAGGATTGGCGTTTATCTATGCTTCGATAACAGGTGAAGGATTAGTGACAGCCCAGCTAGTTAATGCTGAATGGGTGAGAGTTGCTGATGGTGTTATCGGCCTTGCGATATTCATGAGTGTTTTTACCAGACTAAGCGACACTAAATAATATGAAAATACATATTGGAGCAGATCACGCAGGTTATAATTTAAAAGAACGCTTGAAAGGATTCCTTGCCGAAGCCGGATACGAGGTTGTTGATCATGGCGCGTACGACCTAAATCCGATGGATGATTATCCAGACTTCATCGAGCCGGTAGCACGAATCATTTCAGAGAATCCTGAAGAACGAGGAATTATTTTAGGAGGATCCGGTCAAGGTGAAGCCATGGATGCAAACCGCTTTCCGCATGTGCGCGCGATTGAATATTACGGAGGAAACTCTGAGATTGTATTGCTAGGGCGTGAGCACAATGACGCTAATATTCTTTCGCTTGGTGCGCGATTTATTTCCGACGCAGAAGCAGAGGAAGCAGTAACTCTTTTCCTAGGAACAGCGTTTTCAGGCAAGGAGCATTACGTAAGAAGAATAGAGAAGATGGAGGATTAATATATGAATGAAAATAGCGAGACTCCAAAAATTAATATTGTTTATAAAGGGATTAAAGAAAAGATTTCTGATGTAGAAAAGAAACCTTTTAATGTTACGAAATCAGAGATTATAGAGAATGAAGGCGCGTTAATTTGGGGAGTTCATGGTACGGAGTATCTTCTAAATGATGAACAGAGCCAAAATATCGGTGTAATGTCCCTCTGGGAAGAAGATCCAATACTTACGGATGACGTAAAAATAAAGATGATAAAAATTAAAGATGAATTCCAAGGAAGTGGAGCAGTGTATTCTCTTTATGAGAAAGCTCTTGAAAAAGCAAAGCGCCTTAATAAAAATCTAGTCCTTGATTGTGTTGCGAGTAGGGCCGCGTTTAAAAGCTTCCAAAAATTTGCAAAAGAAAATGGCTTAACCATAATTGAAAATAGTAGTCTCTCCTTTAATGAAGAATTAAATGAATATCGGGCACCAAAACATGAATGGACATTAAAGATAGTATTGAATGATTAATATGAACTTTATTGAAATACTCACAATAATATTCGGAGTTATCATGTCGCTGGGGCATTTCCCACAGGCGTATACAATGTATAAGAATAAGTCAGGAGACAACGTCTCACTGGTAACCTATGGGATATTCGCCATCGGAACGACGATATGGCTGATATACGGAGTATCGAAAATGAATGTTCCAGTTATCACTAGTTACGCCCCGGGCGTACTCGGTTCGTGGCTTGTTGTTTTCTTAAAAATGTATTACAAGCCTTCAAAAATATGAATCAAATTATTCCGGCAATTTTGCCAAAAAACCAAGCTGAATTATCGAATAAAGCCAAGCAAGTAGCTGGGCTTGTTACGCATGTACAAGTAGATGTATGCGACGGAGTTTTTGTTAAAAGTAAAACTTCATTTTCAAACCTGCCGATGCTTGATGAATTAGACTACGAACTTGATCTTATGATCGATAAACCTGAGGATTCTATTGAGAAGTGGATTGGTATGCAACCCGCACGTATTGTTGTGCACGTGGAATCAGTAGAAGATCCGCAGAAACTTTTTTTAGCCATGGAACTTGCACGAGGTATTATTGAAATCGGACTAAGTATTTCAAACGATACGCCGAATGAAACTCTCGAAAAATACATTGATGACTGTGATTTCATACAGCTCATGGGTATTTCAACTATAGGATCCCAGGGTCAGGCATTTGACGATCATGTCCTTGAAAAGATTTCCTACTTCCATAGGAAGTATCCGGACAAAGTAATTTCAATTGATGGCTCAGTCAATGAAGATACTATTAACAAATTGGCGAAAGCAGGAGCAACACGATTTGTATGCGGATCAGCAATTTTTGAAGATGGAAGTGTCGCAGAGAATATTGAAAAATTGGCAGTGTTGGTAGAGTAAGACACCCCGCCTTGAATAAGGCGGGGTCGCTCGGCGAAGCCGGCGGGGGCGGTGGCTGTTGTGAAGCTAAGCTTTGTAAAATTAGTAAATTGTGGTATTTCAAAAAACTTGATACTTACTTTAACTTTCCTTAGATGTTTCTTTATCTAAGGTTTTTTAATATGGAGACATGGATAAAAAACCACCAGAACGAGTTCATAATAGTAAAAGACTTCTTCAAAGAAGAAGGTATCTTCGTAATAATCCAACACCGGAAGAGGGACTGCTTTGGCAGGAGCTAAGAGGGTCGTCAACAGGGTTTAAGTTTCGACGTCAGCACAGTGTAAGTGGATACATTCTCGATTTGGCATAAAAGTATTACGATTTAAAAATGAATCAATTAGGAATAATATAGAGAAAGTAATTGAAATCATTAAGGAGAATCTTGAATGAATATAAGTTATTTTTTGGTCGCCGCATCTTTTATGCTTCACTATCTGATCCTTTAGTAACCACCGCCCCCGCTGGCCTACGGCCAGTCGACCCCGCCTTATTTCCTCCTTCGCCAGAGGCTACGGAAGGACGCAGCAAGGCGGGGTAATCTTATTGAGAGTTTATGATATAATTTCCATATGTCACTTTCTGATTCTCAAATAAAAGACCTTGAGTTAAAGGCAAATGAAATTCGTCAGTCTGTTATCGAGATGTTGGTAACGGCTGGTTCTGGTCACACGGCTGGACCTTTGGGCATGGCAGATATTTTTACTGCGATGTATTTTCATATTCTTCGGCATGATCCTAAGAATTCAGAATGGGAAAACCGAGACCGTCTCATTCTTTCAAACGGACACATCGTGCCTGTCCGGTATGCGGCCATGGCGCATGCAGGTTATTTTCCATTAGAAGAACTTGCCACGTTGCGTAAATTTGGTTCACGGTTACAAGGGCATCCTGAGCGTGAAAAATTGCCCGGGCTTGAGACAACGTCCGGCCCCCTTGGGTCAGGTCTTTCAGAAGCGTCTGGAATCGCTCTTGGTCTTAAAATGGATTCTGCAAAGCTTTCATTCCCAAAACCTCATGTGTACTGCCTTATGTCCGACGGAGAACTCAATGAGGGAAATTCATGGGAGGCAATTATGTTTGCTGGAAATAAAAAACTTTCAAACCTTACTGCCATCATCGATCGAAATAATATCCAGATTGATGGCATGACCGAAGACGTAATGCCACTTGAGCCTCTTGCTGATAAATGGCGAGCGTTTAATTGGCACGTGATTGAAATTGATGGTCATAATTTTAATGAAATTATTGATGCTATAAACCAAGCAAAAGCTATTGTAGAAAAACCTACAGTAATCATTGCGCATACCATTCCTGGAAAGGGAATTTCTGAAATAGAATTTGACTACAAATGGCACGGCACACCGCCGAATAAGGAGCAGGCTACGAAGTGGCTGAACGAACTACGAACATTACAAGGAAAAATTGAAGGAGGGCATTTGAATTAATTATGAAAGGTAAATGTTACCAAATCATTGGTTGGATCGGAGCACTGCTTATCTTAGTGGCTTATTTCCTTGTAAGCTTTTCTGTATTGGATTCGAAAAGTATTATTTTCCAGCTACTTAACTTATTCGGCGCGCTAGGCATCGTTATCGAGACACTTTCCAAGAAAGACTATCAGCCAATGGTATTGAACGCAGTATGGATTATAATCGCAATTGTTGCGATTATAAAGATATTTATTTAATTTAAAATCACTTTATTTTTTCCTGAACGTTTCTTGATACTAGTTTTGATAATATTCAGAAGTGCAAGACTTCATAAAAAATTTTAAACAATGGCTCCTCCTAAAAGAGAAGCTTCACTATGCTGCGAAGCCGGTGCCTTTTATCAATGAAGGGGAGATCTGGTGGTGCTCTGTTGGAATTAACGTAGGACACGAGATCGATGGTAAAAGCGAACTTTTCGTAAGACCTGTATTAATATTCAAGAAGCTGTCGGAAGATACATTCTGGGGAATACCTGGCACCACTCAAAATAAGAATGGTAATTGGTTTGTCGATGTTATTTTTCAAGAAAAGAAGCAGGTGTTCATTTTGGCAGAAATTCGATCTCTTTCAGTTAGAAGGCTTGATAAAAGAATAGGAACATTAAGCGAAGATAACATGGCGAAAATTATAAATGCTTTTATTGGCTTATTACCTAAAAACCGCCCAACATAAATCCCTCCTTATAAAAGGAGGGGACGCGGGAAATCCCGAACATCTTTCAGTATAAATACCGAAAGTAGGTAGAGTATATCAGTTAGAAGGGCAAAGTCAAACCTTGGGAAAAAGATAAAAAAGGTTTATAATTCATTACATGATCAGTCCTTCAGCAAAACTTAATCCTGATACATTAGATAAAGCAAAGCTTGAATCAAAAGCCACTCGCGACGGATTTGGCATTGGTCTTATTGAGGCTGCGAAACTCAATGAAAATATCGTGGTGCTTTCCGCTGACTTGAAAGAATCTACCCGCGTAGAAGAATTCTCAAAATTGTTCCCGGAACGGTTCGTTGAAATGGGGGTAGCAGAGCAAAACTTGGCAACCGTAGCATCGGGATTAGCAACGTATGGAAAAGTTCCATTCATTACGAGTTATGCGACCTTTTCTCCTGGAAGAAACTTAGAACAAATTCGCACAACGATCGCAATCAATAATGTTCCCGTAAAAGTGATTGGATGTCATGCAGGTATTTCAGTCGGTCCAGATGGAGCAACTCATCAAGCTTTGGAAGATGTTGCCCTCATGCGAACCATTCCAAACATGGCTGTCATTGTTCCTTGTGATAGCGAAGAAGCGCGAAAGGCAACACTGGCAATTGCTGAATCAGGCAGACCAGCATATTTGCGATTGGGAAGGGCAGGTACTCCGTCCTTTACGACAAGTGCAACACCTTTTGAAATTGGAAAAGCTATCACCGTTTTCGATTCAGAAACACCCGATGTTGGCATTATTGCATGTGGAACCCTTGTCCACACGGCCATGATGGCGGCCCAGGAATTAGGAAGTCAAGGAATTAACGTTACTGTTTTAAATTTGCATACTATAAAGCCTATTGATCGTGAATCAATTATCGCCCTTGCGAAAAAAACAGGTGCCATTGTTACCGCAGAAGAACACCAAATCGCTGGAGGCATGGGATCAGCTGTCGCAGAGG
>CAZVLM010000001.1:0-6758 GCA_964628065.1 uncultured Candidatus Saccharibacteria bacterium | reverse complement strand
GTTACCGCAGAAGAACACCAAATCGCTGGAGGCATGGGATCAGCTGTCGCAGAGGTGCTCGCAGAAGAGTATCCTGTACCCATTGAATTTGTTGGAATTCGAGATTTGTTCGGGCAGTCAGGAACGCCTGAAGAACTCGTTGCGCATTATAAACTAGACAAAGAATCAGTTAAAACCGCCGTGCATGATGCACTACGAAGGAAGTAAGATATTTGACTTACTAGTAAATATAGTGTATTATATATAGTATGAATTACGAGATTAACCACGATTTACTCAAAGAAGATTGGCAACACATCAAAGACTTTTTCACGAAATTCTTCAAGTCATTTGGACCTACGGAGAAAAAAGTGAAAGGAGTGCCTGTTGGTTTTTGGGAAGCGATGTATATCAAGTTTCGTCTTATGCTGGTTGAGATGGGAATCTCACAAGTTATCAGATTGTGCCTTGCCTTCATTGTAGGAGTCTTTGTTTACTTTGCAATTTATCGGCAGGTGGGACCTGGATTTAAAGTGGTTACCGTGTTTGTATTCATCTGTTACTTTATCTGGCTTTACGCTCCGCATCTTGCAAAAGACGGAAAAATCAAAGATGGCAAGATTGAAGGAAAACCAGAAGGAACCGTTTCAGGATTGCTCATCTCTTTCCATAACAATCGCGTAGAAGCACAGGGAAGTCTCATGGAGTATATTAGTGGCTTCTTTAAAAGCCTTTTCTCAAGTAAGTAGTATCCGCCCAATAGCAGATAAGAAAATTAAAAACACCTTTTGAGCTTCCTTGCCCTCCGAGGGGAAGCGAAAAAGGTGTTTTTAATTTTCTCTTTTTGTGTTGCTGAATTATATTAAAACAATTTTGTAACTTTATAATCGGCAGGTGCATTTTTCAAATACTCTTCTAGCTTTTCTCGAGACAAAAGTCCTTCCTGTGCACCAATATATTGAACCACTGACATAGAGTTAATCGGTCCCCATAATAACGCTTGTTCAAGCGGAAGTCCTAACTGTAGGGCAGTAACAATGGTTGAACTACACGCATCGCCAGCGCCCGTTCGATCAATGGGTGGTTTTGGGTCTGGGTACATAGGTAGAAAGTAACCATTTCCATTCTCGTCAGACGCGGTTAGTCCTTTTGCGCCATCCGTAATGACGACAATTTTTGGGCCGAGTGCTCGGATGCCTGCGTGAAGCTCAGGAAAATCGGCAGTAGGCTTGTTTAAGATGCGCTGAGCTTCTTCCTTATTACAGAAAAATGCATAACTTGCTGCATAGACGTCCTTGATAGCTTCGACGCCCAATTGCATCTGAAACGTTCCTGGCTGGAATGCCATTTTTGTTTCTGGGTGATTCTTAACCCAAACGGCAAGTTCGTTATGAAAAGAAAGCGAATTCTTGCAGAGCGACGTAAAATAAATCCACTTCGGTGCTGATGAGCTTAACTTTTTCTCAGGCACTGTGTAAGGATACTCGAATTGCTTAACAAGAATACTTCGCTCGGCATTAAATAATAAAACGTAAGCATTATTGGTTGGAATGGTTTCGTTTGTTTCAATAAATAGATCAGAAATCTTTTCTTTTACGTACACTGCCTTTATTTTTCTACCGTCATCATCATTCCCAACAGTTGCCAAAAGCGCAGAGGGAAGTCCGAGTCTAGCAGCGCTTACGGCAGCGTTGCCCGCATTTCCTACACCTGCGATGGGCCATTCATTTTTGTAAGGAATTTTATCACCCCAGTTCATTGATATTTTGCAATTTGCAGTATCAATATCACAGTGAACTTCGGCGTCTTGTAATTCTATAAACGTATCGATGAACACGTCTCCTACTGCTAAAAAGTCTAATTTGTTGGTTGTTGTATTAAATGGCCACATGTCGGGATTATATCATGCCGTGATATACTTAGGCCATGAGAACGACAAAAGTATTTTTAGACAGCGGAAACCCTCTTGAAACAAAAGAGGTAAAGCAGGCACTGGGCTTTTTGGATGGACAAACAACCAACCCCAGTTTGGTTGCAAAAAATCCTCATATTCAAGAACTTAAAACACAAGGACTTCTTAATGAGTCGCTTATTTGGGAAGAGTATAAAAAAATTGCCCTTCAGATACATGAAGTAATTCCAGAGGGTGCTATTTCTGTTGAGGTATATGCTGACATGGATACTGAGTATGAAGTTATGCTTGAAAAAGGGCGAGAGCTTGCTACATGGTTTCCAGGTATTTATGTGAAACTTCCCATTACGCATAATGGATTATTGGTGGCGCGTAAATTGGTAGAAGAAGGAATTAATGTAAACATGACGCTTTGTTTTACTCAGGAGCAGGCGGCAGCAGTTCATGAAGCTACGTTAGGAGCGAAAAATGGACAAGTATTCGTTTCGCCTTTTATCGGAAGACTTGATGATTTAGGATACAAGGGTATTAACTTAATAAAAAATATTGTGATGATGTATGAGTCATGGAATAGTCATGTGCACGTGCTTGGTGCGAGCATTCGACATCTAGGTCACTTATTTGATTGCATGGAGGCAGGAAGTCATTGCATTACCGCACCTGCAACTGTTTTGAAAGATTGGGCTGAATACGGAACTGAAAAAAATACTGTCGACTATCCAAGAGAAATAAAAGAGCTTTCACCAATTACGTATCGTGATATTCCACAGCAAGATTGGGTACTTTACAACATTGATCACGAACTTACTAAAAAAGGTCTTGAGAAGTTCGCAGAGGATTGGAAAGGACTTTTTTAACACACCCCGCCGCCTTCGGCGAGCGACCCTCTCTAAAAGAGAGGGTAAGCTCCGTTTAGACTCTATTATAAAATAAACTTCCGTTAGACTCATAGAGTCTAACGGAAGTTTTGATTGGCAAGAAGTCTTGGCGAAGCAAACCCTCTCTTTTAGAGAGGGGCGACAGGGCTTTGCCCTGCGGGGTGTGTTTGATTGAACACCTGATAAAAATGAAAGAATCGTTGTGCAATCTCCGATACTGCCTGCTCGCGGGTATATTCTCCCGACCGGAATTTCATCAGCGCGTTCAGGAAAATAGTACGTCCGACCGCAAATCCGATAACGCCTTCCGTTGCAGCTCCGGCTCGAAGCCATGTTTCTACAACCTCATCGGTTTCGTTTCTTCCGAGTGAAATAACGCCTACGTTTTTTCTTCCGCCTGCTCGCGCAGCAGTTACGGCAATCTTGTAATGTTCGGATTCGAACATACCTTCGATTTTCCAAACATCGGGTTCAACGCCGGCGTTTTGCATTTCCATAATCATGCGCGCAGTAAGTCCTGGTCGAAGTTCTCGATCATAGCGACCCTTGTCATTACCAATGTAAGCAAGTTGATAATCAGTAGCAGGAACTAACGGCTCGATAAGGAACTTATAATTATTCGCATGTGCGTAATCAGATAACTGCTTCAACCCTGCTAGAGTTTTTCGATTAAGCGACTGGTCGCCTCCAATATTATATCGAACTAATGCTTTCACAAATGTCGGTTTTACTTTTTCGATCCATGACTGCCAATCATCAGGATGCTCGAAAGAGAAGTGACCGCTCCCGCTTACTTCAGTGCTTTGCAGGGTGATGTAACCTTTCTGTTTTGCATCGAGTAATACTTCAAGTCCAAATGCATCATCAACAAGAATGGCACTTGATTCCTTAGGAATACCAAGAGCGAGGGACGCCTCGTAGCCGGCGTATACTATTTTCTTGTATTCAGATAATGACGCATGTTGCTCGGGGGTTAGTGGCTCGGTAAAACCGAGCAATTGCTCGAAGTATGACCGATGGTCGAAGGGGAGAATACACAGCTTTCCTGGGTAGCCTAAATTGTCCATAATAGCCTTATTTTTCAAGGTGTTTTCCATATCTCTATTATATCAAAATGGTCACGCTTAGGGACTTGACTTTAATACCAATTTATGCTATGATGGTTAAGAGTAAGAAAAACTCCAGATACGAATATATTTTTCCCCAAACCTCTTTTAAAACCAAATTTAAGCTTATGAAGTACATGACCATTTTATTCCTGTTATTTGCTACAGTTCTTTCTGCGCATGCGCAGGGGGGAGGAGCAAGCCAAAGAGGGCCTGTTATTGTAGAAAAAAAGCCTACCCCGACTAGCAAGAACATAGCGCCAGCCGATTTCAAGCTTATTGATTACAAAAACTCGCACCGCGAGATTTCCAATGAAACAGACCTTAAGAAAGGACAGTTTTACAGTGGTGACGATACGATAATGCTCGTTGCCGGCATGCCGTTCAAGAAGAACGGAAAAGATACGGTGTTGTTCAGGTCGCATAGGTGCACCACCAATGACACGGGCGCCTTCATGCTTGTTGACCGCCGCCTGATGATTCTTCCTCATACGAAACTAACCTATTGGAAGGAAGTTGATGGTGTAATGTGGATGACCTGCTACATGGATACGGCTGCTCATTTGATCGGTGATAGTATTAGCCTTCCGTTCTTATCTTATGGCGATGCGGGCGCTAATTCTTACGTTGTAAAGAACAATAGCTCGAAAGGAGCCGGGGTTCCTGGAAAACTTGCACCTAATGCTCACAACCGGTTCCAGTATGTTACTGACGCAGCAGGCACTAAAACGATATTCCTTATCGTTGACGGCCTAGGTTCGGTTTCTTTGAAAGCCTGGTTTGGTAAGTCGAACGCCGGCATTCCTGGCAAAGACAAGACGGTTAACAGTTCTAATCCTGAGCCTGCCAATGTAGGGTCTCCAGATTCGGGCATGGAGGGCATAGAGTTCGAGATGTACGCGCCGTAAGCTGTAAAAACAAAAAAGATGACAAGAGGCTTGCAAATCCGCAAGTCTCTTTTATGTTGTAACAATAATTCCCCGGAAGGGGATTTTTCTGTATACTGTGGTTATGAATTTAGAATCACTTAAGAAGGTCTTTGAAGGAGATATTGACACAACAGCAGAAACACTTGAAAGTCATTCGCACGATGCGAGCCTTTTTGAGGTGAAACCAAAAGTGGTGGTTTTTCCAAAACACTCTGCTGATGTGCAGAATTTAGTGAAGTGGGCAAATGCCGAAGGTGGCGTTTCCATTACGGCGCGTGCAGCAGGCACATGCATGTCAGGAGGCTCGCTGAACGAATCGGTCAGTGTCGACTTTACAAAGTATATGAATAAAATTATTGAGGTAGCCGATGAGTATGCGATCACTCAACCAGGGGTCTATTATCGAGACTTAGAAAAAGAGACGCTGAAGCGCAATAGAATAATGCCAACATACACCGCTTCAAAAAATATTTGCGCCGTAGGAGGCATGTTTGGTAATAACGCAGGAGGAGAAAAATCTATTAAGTATGGAAAGATGGAAGACTTTGTACTTGAAACAAAGATGATTTTTTCTGATGGGAATGAATGTATTGTAAAACCACTTACCAAAGCAGAGCTTGATGCAAAAATGTCTCAAGGCGAATTCGAAGGCGGTCTCTATAAAAGCTTGTTCGAAACCATTGATAAAAATTACGACGCGATTAAAAACGCAAAGCCGAAGGTTTCAAAAAACTCAGCGGGATATTATCTATGGAATGTCTATGATAAGGAGACAGGAATATTTGATTTGAATAAGTTGTTAGTTGGTTCACAAGGAACACTTGGGATTATGGTAGAACAAAAATGGAAATTGGTTCCCGTAGAACCCGTATCAAACATCCTGGCTATTTATATGGATAAAATTGATCGAGTGGGAGACTTGGCAAAAGTTCTTGTGGCATTTAAGCCGGATAGTATTGAATCATTCGATGATTATAGTTTAAAACTTGCGTTCAAGTTTTTCTTTGACTTCCTGGGGTCTATGGGACTTTGGAAATTTATTAAGTTAGGCATTCAGATGATTCCTGACGGGCTTCTTATTTTGCGTGGAGGCATTCCAAAACTTATTGTTATGGTAGAAGTAGCAGGGAAGACAGAAACCGAAGTGGCGGATCGACTTTTAGAAATAAAAAAAGCGGTAGAACCGTTTGGATTTCCAATGCGCCTTGCAGCGTCTTCGAGTGAAGCAAATAAGTATTGGACCATTCGCCGCGAGTCTTTTAATTTATTAAGGAAACATATGCATGGAAAGCGCACCGCTCCTTTTATTGATGACATTATTGTCGATCCCGCAGTACTTCCAGAGTTTATGCCAAAGTTGCAAGCGCTTCTTGATGGTGCGCACATGACCTATACGGTCGCAGGACATGTCGGGAATGGGAACTTCCATATTATTCCACTCCTTGATATGCACAATCCTGCGAATAAAAGCTTTATTGTGGCCTTGTCGGACAAGGTGTATGACCTTGTGCTTTCATATGGTGGATCAATTACCGCCGAACATAATGATGGAATTGTAAGAACGCCTTACTTGGAAAAAATGTATGGGCCGTTTATTACGGGACTGTTTAAGTTCACCAAGTCATTGTTTGATCCTAACGCAATTTTCAATCCAGGAAAAAAAGTCGGTGATACGAAAGAGTACTTAAAAGATCATATCCATATTGAGAACTAGACAATAATTTTGAGCTTTATCAAGTGATTTCACCTTTAAAATAAGGTATAATAATAGGAATATGGCAAAAGATACTAAAAAGAGTGAGAGTTATGGAGCTTCAAGTATTCAGGTACTTGAGGGACTTGATCCCGTACGAAAGCGACCTGGAATGTACATTGGTTCAACCGGAACTGAAGGTCTCCATCACTTGATTTGGGAAATTTTCGACAACTCTCGAGACGAGGCAATGGGAGGATA